>NZ_JBFTIZ010000275.1:0-6157 GCF_056395165.1 Pedobacter sp. 10L46_2 | reverse complement strand
GTGAATAGACAATAATGGGAAAGGCACTTTACCCAAAATATAAGCGCCTTCGAGTGTTACATCGGTATACCCAAATTGAGATAGATAAAAACGTTTATCAACGCTTCCCATGAAATTATGATAGTTATATTCACCTCCTAAAACTCCCTTTATACCTGCAGTATATCTGAAATTAAAAATAGGATACTTGTCGACAAGCGGGGTACGATATACCTTACCCTGATAAAACTTTTCATGTGGCGCGTACCTTAACTGAAGTGATATTTCTGATGTACTAATCGAGTTAGTTTTAATTAAATTATTGTCTCTTGAACTTGCAAAATACAAAGATCCGGCAGGTGTTTGATTCCATTTGCGCAAACCAAGGCTATAAGAGAAATGATTTTCGAACTCATGCACATAATCTATTCTGTAAAAATCATTGTACAACATCATATCATTCTCTCCCCTTTTGAAGGATAGCAAGAAGTTATCTTCTTGTACAAACTGCAATTCCTGACCTGGTATTTTTGTATCTCTCTGGAAACTTGCCCTTAAATAGTTTTGGGGAAATGCATAAATAGATTTATTGTTTAACGAATAGGTTCCGCTTAAGAAATACTTCCACTTCGTATCATTAAAGCCATAAGCAGCATATGTTTCAAAGTAATAACGTTTGCTAAGCGCCGGAGTAGTTCTTCCCCCTAAACGCAAACGAAAACCTTCAACACTATTAAAACTGTAAAAAGTATTTACCGGCCCCATTTCAAAAGGTCCAAAATCTTTATAGCCAGCAAAGAAAAGCGTAACCACATCCATTGTTCTTTTAAATGATGGGATAGTTTGCAGCGTATCTAAATTACTATACACCTTTAAATTTGTAGCACTAAGCGCTTCCGGACGGTTATCGGCCCAAAATTCTTCTGATCTTTTAGTGGCATCTGCAACTACAACAGGCACCGCTGAGCCATAATATGTAGTATCAGGATGGGGTTTGTTGATTTGGTAATCTTTAAAATTCACAGTTCTTTCGCCAGTAAATCCCGTTCCGCCTTTTTTACTTAAACCAAAATCAACAATCAGATTACTTTTACTAAGGTGATAACGCTTATCTGGATTCTGTTCAAAGTCGAGCTTAGCTTCTAACGCCCTAACGAAATTCAAATTAATATCCTTATTTACAGTAAGGTATGCATTTTGAACAGCATAATTCCCATCTAGCGTAATGTATAACTTTCCTTCAAACAAGAGGTCAGTATTGTTTCTTGGCATAAACGAAAGCTCAACCAGCTTTGGGTTATGATTTTGAATGGTATCAGTAATGAAAAACTTATAGAATGTAGGTGCACCATCTGCAATTGGACTTAACAACTGATTACTTACTACTGAGATATTGTTATCATAGATATCTATATCCTGATACATTCTATCGAAATAAGTAGTTAAGCCTTGGTTATCGATAAAACGTTCATCAAAGTTAACACGCTTATCAGCTACTATAATGGTCTTAAGTTTTTCCGGACTTTTGCGGAAATAATTGTTCGAAAGCTTTTCTTGCTGAAATACAGGAAGCATGGTTTTACCACCTATTTTAGTGGAGTCCTGTTCCTGAAACAAAAATTTATAATTACGGAATATCCTTTTGTTTTTAAACTTATCAGAAAGGTTACTCATAGAAAACATCATTCTTTCGTATTTCTTGTATTCAACGAAATCATAATGATCCATACGGTTCTTTGGTTTATTAGCAATGACATTTCTAATAAGCGCAACCGCAGGATTATCCTTATTTTTATATTTTGGTTTTTTGCCTGCCGTAATTACCACTTCATCCATTTGAGTAGTTTCACTCTGCAGCTGTACATCAATTGTCTGCGTTTTGCCTGGAACAATTGTTTTTACAACTGATTTGTATCCTACATAACTAAATTTAATCTGTGTATGGTCATCACTGATAGTAATACTGTATTGGCCGTCAGCATCTGTTCTACCACCCTTTTCAGTTCCGGTAATCAGAAACGAAACATACGGTAAGGTTTCTTTGGTTGTAGCATCTGTTACTGTACCGTTAACAACTGTTTGCTGAGCTTTTGAAGTAAAAGCAAACGCTATCAGTAAAATAACAGTTCCTATATATTTAAAATATTGATGTTTCATTATGTATTTCATTTACCTTGATCCCGCCAATGCAATGGCATTTACCGGATATAATTATTCAGGATGTCGGCAAAGGTACATCTCAACTTTTGAATATTATACTAAAATAGTCAGGATAAAGTCTTCAACCAGATGTTATGACATCAAGATGAAAAAGCAAAAAAATAAAGTCTGTAAATAGTTGATTAACTGAGCTGAATAACAAAATCTGTTTGCCCTGGTTGTAGGGTTTTTAATGAAAACAAAAAGCCATGATTAAGCAATATCTCTCTGACCAGAGTCAAACCAATACCCTGCCCGTCTTTCTTGGTACTAAAAAACGGACTAAAGAGCTGCTCACTTAAGTCCTCCGATATCCCCCTGCCGTTATCAGTAATTGTGAGCTTCTTTAATTTAGCGTCTAAACTAAACTTCACAATACCCTCCTGATCAAAAGC
The DNA here is from genome assembly GCF_056395165.1 of Pedobacter sp. 10L46_2. Lineage (NCBI taxonomy): Bacteria > Pseudomonadati > Bacteroidota > Sphingobacteriia > Sphingobacteriales > Sphingobacteriaceae > Pedobacter > Pedobacter sp. 10L46_2. Next base: position 3,584 of record NZ_JBFTIZ010000275.1, on the reverse strand, counting down.
CTCTATCGCATTCTTAACAATATTAATCAGTGCCTGCTCCATTTGTTGTGAGTCGGCTGAGATGTAAAATGGAGTATTAGGTAAATCGAATCCAAAGCTAACACCACTTTCTTTTGCTTTGATAAGCATAAAATCTGAAACTGAATAAATTAAAGCAGTAAGATCAACCTGAAGTTTGTTTACGGGTGTCAGTTTTACCAAATCTGCAAAATTTCTCATGAACAGATTCAGGTTCTGATTTCTGGCAACAGCTACATACATTGCATTCTTTAAACTTGATTTATCTTCAGAGCTCCATATTTCATTGGTATCAAGAGCCATATTAATGATAGAATTTACGGGCCCTACTGTATTATTTACTTCATGAGCCATCATCCTGATTACTTTACCATAGGCATTCTTTTCCGCTTCAAAGATCTCCGCAGTCACTTCTTCAATCATTACAAACATTCGGGGAAAGCCCCTATCTATAAAATGAGATTTTTGGACCTTATAAGTATTTAAACTGCCAATTCTCATTGTTTTAGACTCACCAGCCTTAAGGGGCTCAAACTGAGCCAAAAGTATTTCAGGTCTGGTTCCCAATATTTCCTCTGCTTTTGGATTAATCTGCTTTATATGATTGTCGTAATCAAGGATAACAATACCAGTGGGTGAAGTATGAATCAGTTTTTCCAGAAAAAAATGCTGTGCTTCCTGTTTTGTCCTTTCTTCCCTTAATGCATCCATCATCTGATTGTATACATCTATGAGTTCATCTGTTTCTTTCTTCCCTGTTGGTAAAAACTTAACATTAAAATCACGATCATTGATGGCGCTAATCCCCTCCCTAAGATAATTTAAAGGCTCTACAAGCTGTTTATAAAGCCCTATTGATATCACAACAGAAACAATAACTAATACCTCAGAAATAATAAAAAATATCTTATTCTTCTCCAGAATAAGATAGCTAAGTCCTAAAAAGACAAGATGAAGAACAACAATAAAGAGGATATACTTGGTCTTTAACTTCATTCAGTTTAATCTTCTGCTTCATTAAATGGAATCTGATACTTCTCAAGTCTACGGTATAGTGAATTTCTTGTTATCCCAAGAGATGCAGCGGCTTTGGTAATCTTGTTTTGGTGAAAGCTCATTGCCCTTTTGACCATTTCAATTTCCATCTGCTCAAGTGTAATACTGCCTACACCGGGCATTTGTACATTCGCCTTTTTTGAAGGGGACAGATCTAATTGCGCTTTAAAATCATCTATACCAAGTTCATTATTCTTGCTCACTAAAATAGTCCGCTCTACCAGATTTTTCAGTTGCCTTATGTTGCCTGGTAACTCCAATTGCTGAAGCCACTTCATTGCACTGACTGATATTGATAACAATGGTCTATTGTAGATTTCTTTAAGATTATTAATAAAGAAATCAACCAATAAAGGGATATCATCTGATCGTTCACGTAAAGGCGGTAAGTTTATAGTGATCAGGTTGATGCGATACAACAAGTCTTCTCTGAAAGTGCCCGCACCGACCATTTCATTTAAATTTTTATTAGTTGCACACACCACCCTGACATCCACTACTTTACTTCGGCTGCTACCCAACACTTCATATGTTCTGTCTTGCAGCACCCTCAATAACTTAACCTGACTACCCGCTTCCAACTCTCCTATTTCATCTAAAAAGATAGTCCCTTTGTTAGCCATTTCAAATCGACCGGTTCTGTCGAAACGTGCATCAGTAAATGCTCCACGAACATGACCAAACATTTCACTTTCAAACAATGATGAAGATATTCCCCCAAGGTTCACTTTTACGAAAGGCTTATTCCGACGTGAGCTATTCTCATGTATTGCTTCTGCGATCAGCTCTTTTCCTGTACCGCTTTCTCCAAGAATAAGCACCGATGCATCTGTTGGCGCAATCTGCCCTATAGTTTCAAGTATAGCAAGCATCTGAGGATCTTCGGCAATAATTTGCTTAAAATTATATTGCTTATCCAATTGTTTTCTACTGCTATTCTTTGTTTTAGTAGTATTTAACTCAAGTAATGTTTTAACTGATTGTAAAACGTGTTCGTTGTTCCATGGCTTATTTATAAAATCATTTGCGCCAAGTTTCATGCCCTGAACAGCCAGTTGGATACTTGCCCATCCTGTAATCAAAATCACAGGTACTACAGCATCAATTTTTCTGATGCTGCTAAGCAATTCCATCCCTTCCACTCCAGTGGTATCAATAGAAAAGTTAAGATCAAGAAGAATCAACTCTGGAGTTTGCTCTTTGATAATAGTTAAAGCCTCTACGGCACTATCTGCCGACTTAACCTTATTACCTGCATTTTCAAGTAATAAAGTTAAAGAAGTTCTTACAGCAATATCGTCATCTACAATCAGTATCATATACAAAGTTAATATAGTTATTATTCTTCATGCAATGCAACAGCAGGATGTATAGCAGCAGCCTGTTTTCCAGGGTATAAAGAACAAAAGATCACCAGTAGATAAATGAAAGCAATAGACAACAATAAAGCGATGATATAAACGCTGGCTGCAACATTAAAAACATTTAGCAAGGGGAATTGTAAAGCAAAAAAAGAACCCAAAATAATAGATAATGTAGCCAATAGCAACGACTCACTGACCAGTTGAAATGATACGGATGAACCTGTTGCACCAATAGCTCGGCGCAAACCGATCTCCCCCCTTCGCTGGCTAATATTATACCAAAGCACGCCGAACAATCCCAGCGCCACATTGATGATTAAAAAGCCTGCTACTGTAATACAGATGATCATAGGGATAACGGTATCAGAATTTTTAGATTCCCGGGTATCTTCCATATGCTGCATCGGCCGTAACGCCAATCACCTTCCATTTTTCTTCTTCGTTATCTGCACCAACAATTTTACCGGCCGCAGGCTCGTCTCCAAACATCGCCTGCTTTAATGTTGAATTAATAACTACACTTCTTTGATTGATGTCTTCTTTATTGAACCACCGACCCTCGAGTAATTGCATACCTAATACCTTATTGTAATCATCTTCTACAACATAGTTATTTATTGGAGACATTTCTTTCCCTTTATAAGTAAATCCAGTTGTGGAATGGCTATTTGAATAAGGAAAATTCGCACTTGTAAAGCTTAACTCTTCTATTTCTGGTAACGCTTTTAAGCTACGCCTTACATTCTCGTAAAAAATATTTAAAGAGTCAATATTATTGGTTTTAGCATTTCTGCTATAAGATACAGACCATACCCGTTCCGATTCGAATCCCTTGGGCAGCATATAATTCAAGTAATAAAAAGTTAACAGGGAGAATACGGCAAATATGACCAAAAATGACACCAGTATTTCCGAAAGGAACAGGAAATTCTGCTTCCTTTTATTCCAGATCAATTTAAATAAATGTTTGAACATGATAATTTCTTTAAAATGGTTCTTATTGAGCTTTTAGGGCATTAACTACATTTAACCTCGACATTCGCCAAGCCGGGTAGACTCCCGAAAGCAACCCGAAAAATAGGCAGATCAGAAATCCAAATACCAGTACGGTAAAGTTCAGCGACAAATTAAGGTTAGGTAGAATAT
>NZ_JBFTIZ010000274.1:0-5653 GCF_056395165.1 Pedobacter sp. 10L46_2 | reverse complement strand
CTGTAAAGTTAGCACCATTCCCATGTAATCTTCATGAGTAATGTTCTTTCTGATCTTATCAATGATGCGATAACGAACCATTGTAAATAAATAAGCCTCTAAATTCCGATCTATTTTTAGGGATTTCCTTTCCTCCCAAAATTTCACGAATAGGTCGTGAATGATGTCGCGTGAATCTTCAAGGCTATATAATTTAGAACTGGCAAACCCGGCTAACTTGTCCGCATAACGGTAATAAATTTCGGTAAAAGCGGCTTCATCATCCTTTTTTAAAAGATCGACCAGCTGAAGATCGCTCGATGAATTGTATACCGACATTTATTTTAGAGTAAATTATAATTGGCGAAGCTACAGGAAATAGTGATTCCTTGCAACCACATTTATCAATGTACCAGCTAGGAGTCAATTATGTTCTATTTTACCAAGATTGAGACGCATACGCGAAAACTTGATACAGATGCGCGGTCTTAACAAACTTCAATCACTTAATTTTACAATCCAAACTAATAATACAAATCAACTATATACACAAAAATGAACAAATCCAACAAATTAAAGGTCCTGGGCTTGCTGGCTTGCTTTTTCGCAATATGCCAAACCCAAGCTCAGGATAGGAAGGCACCTTCCTACCCGTTAATCACGCACAATCCCAATTTCAGTATCTGGTCAAATACCGATCAACTCAATGCATCTACTACAACTCACTGGACAGGCGCAGATCACTCACTACTGGGTCTGATCAATGTAGACGGTAATATCTACCGCTTTCTTGGTAAGGAAGAGACAAACTATAAAACAATACTCGGTACTTCTGACGAAACTCCTTATACAGTAAAGTATACGGAAACGGCACCGCAAGGCGACTGGAAGTCGGCTGCATACGCTGCTGCTGATTGGAAAACCGGTTCGGCTCCTATTGGAGATGACGCCAAACAAGTAAAAACACTTTGGAAATCTAATGACATCTGGGTAAGAAGGTCGTTTAATATTGCCAATCCTGCCAGCATCAATGAGCTGTTGTTAAAAATGAACCATGATGACAACATTGAAGTATATCTAAACGGTAAAAAGGTTTATCAAAAAGAAGGATGGACCAATACGTTCCAATATTTCCCACTAGATAAAAGCGACCTAAAGGCCGGCCAGAATGTGATCGCCATCCACCTGGCCAACTCGGCCGGAGGCAGATATCTGGACTTTGGTTTGGCTGATAAACTGAAGGACAATGCGGCCAAGATTCAACTGGCGAAACAGAAAAATGTAGAGGTTACTGCTACGCAAACGATCTATGATTTTACTTGTGGCAAAGTTGATCTTAAAGTTACCTTTACTTCGCCCCTACTTATGAATGATTTGGGATTACTGGCGCGTCCGGTTTCTTACATCACATACAATGTACAGGCCAACGACAAAAAAACTCACACGGTAAAGGTTTTGCTAAGTGCTTCTTCAAACATAGCGGTATATAGACCTTCACAGGAAGTAACTGCTAAAAAATACTCAACAGCTAAATTATCAATCCTAAAAGTGGGTACGGTAGAACAACCAGTTCTGCAAAAGGGTGCTGATGATATGCGCATCGACTGGGGTTATTTCTACGTGGCTGCTCCTAAGTCCAGCAATGCGGTACAGTTTATCACCAACAGTAGTTCTGCAGCTGATGCATTCAGAAACGGATCCTCAGCTTCTACTGCATCCCGTGGCAAATCTCTTGCCCTAAACACTGTCGTTCCTTTTGGAACTGTTGGCCAAACAGAGGTAGAGCGCTTTGTTGAGCTGGGTTACGACGAGGTTTATGCAATTCAGTATTTCAAGAGAAACCTGAGACCTTGGTGGAACACTTCTGGAAAGGAAACGATGGAAGGTCAACTGACCGATGCAGCTAATCAGTACAAAGAGGTAATGCAAAAATGTAAGACTTTTAACAAAGAAGTATATGCTGATGCACTTAAATCTGGTGGTAAGGAATATGCACACTTGTGCATTCTTGGCTATCGTCAGAGTATTGCAGCGCATACCTTGGTAAAAAGTCCTGAGGGCGAAATCTTATGGTTATCTAAAGAAAATAATAGTGGTGGATTCATCAATACTGTTGATGTAACTTACCCTTCTGCCCCGCTCTACCTGATTTACAATCCTGCTTTGTTGCAAGGTATGTTAAACGGTATATTTTATTTCAGCGAAAGCGGAAAATATCCCCACCCATGGGCCGCACACGATTTGGGTACATACCCATTGGCTAACGGCCAGACTTATGGAGAACCGATGCCAGTTGAAGAATCGGGCAATATGATTATCCTTACAGCAGCGATTGCGAAGGCACAGGGCAATGCAAATTATGCAAAAAAGCATTGGAAAACCCTGACCACTTGGGCAGATTACCTGACCAAGGAAGGATTGGACCCCAAAACACAGTTGTGCACTGATGATTTTGCAGGCCACCTGGCAAGAAATGCAAACTTATCAGTAAAAGCAATTGTAGGTATTGCCAGCTATGCACAAATGGCTGAAACACTAGGCTATACAGAAACGGCTACCAAATACAGAGCCATTGCCGAAAGCATGGTTCCTAAATGGATAGAAATGGCTGATGCAGGCGATCATTATGCGCTGACTTTTGACAACAAAAATACCTGGAGCCAGAAGTATAACCTGGTTTGGGATAAAGTTTTGGATCTGAGCTTATTTCCTCAGAAGATTTATGATACCGAAATTAAGTATTACCTGACGAAGCAAAACAAATTCGGTTTACCTTTGGACAGCAGAAAGGCATATACTAAAAATGACTGGATCTTGTGGACGGCGACTTTTGCTCCAACCGAAAAGGAATTTGAAGCGCTGGTAAAACCTGTTTACAGACATGCCATCGAAACGGAATCACGCGTTCCTTTGAACGATTTTTATGATTCCAATACCGGTATCCGCGACAACTTTAAAGCAAGAAGTGTAGTTGGTGGATTCTATATGAAACTTTTTTCAGACAAACTGAAAGGAAAATAAATCGGCTTTTGTTGAAATCCTGTGTCATTACTGGCACAGGATTTTCTATGATTTTTACTTATTAAAATCCGGATACGGAATCCCTTTGCCTGTTTCACAAAGCAATTTCAAGCTCCTTAAAAAGAGCGCCCAGTCAAAACTACAGCCTGCAAATTCTGATGTATATGCTGCCCATCCATCATGATGAAAAGATAGCGTAGATCCTTTGCGATGTGGCTCCAATTCAAAAGTAATCGTAGTGCCTACCCACTCTTCATATGCTTTAAGGCAAAGCCATTTTACGCTACTGTATGGTTTAAGTTCGGTTATCTCCATTTCTTTAAAGTAGCTCGGTCCAAAAGCAAACCTGGCAATACTCCCTACTTCAGGTTTTGCAACTGTATCAGGAGTCCACCAGCCCCCTAAGCCTTTTTGGGTGGTTAGGGCACTATAAACCTTTTCTACCGGTGCTTCAATAAGTAGTTTGTGATAAATACTTTTTGTTTGTTCTCTTGAAAGCTCATTCTCTGGCAACTGCGTTTTAAGAGTCCCTTCTTCTACATCCTTAGGTGTTGCATCACCTTTACCTGTTAAAATAAGATCTTTCAAACTATCTTGTATATAATGTGTCCATGCATCGTGGCAGACATTAAAACACTCATAATCTGGCACCAACCCCTGGTGTGTAAATTTCAATTGCGTTTTACCATCTTTTTCAGAGATCTCAAAGACTACATTAGTATCTTTCCACTCAGACTCATCTTTAGTAAATTTGAAATAGTTATCAAGCACATGCCAAGCCACTTTTTTGTTTGGCACAAGCTCAGTAATCCGCATTTTGGCGCGATGGACATCCTGGTAATGATATAAAAACTCACTATTAAGTTTGTCTGTGTCTCCGTCAATATTTTCAGACCACCAGCCACGTACATTATTAATAGCACTAAAAACATCCGATGCTGTGGCATCAACTAAAATCGTTGTTGTGAAATCTTCATTTTTCATAGTCGTAAGAATTATTATTTAAAAAATATATTCCTGCATCCATTTGCCAGATGCTTTCTAATTCAAAATTACAGACAAACACAGATCGATAAGAGGTGTATAATAGACTTTCTTAGGGGTTGATTTAGACAATGTTGTTAATAGTTTTTGAAGTTACCGATTATATCAATCGACTTTAACACTATTTAACACCTGGCGCTCAATGGATTCGAAAAGTAAACCATCATAATTACATAACTTTAGATATGCGTTTAACAGCTCTTCTTTTAGTTTTACAATTCTTTCTGGTCCTACAGGTTTCATCTCAAGTTGTTACTGGTACAGTGGTTGACAGAGATTCACGCCTCAAGTTAGAAAACGTAGAAGTAACGAATGGTACTTCCAAAGAAAAGGCAATCACTAATGCCAAAGGCGAGTTTAATATTAGGGCTATTCCTAATCAAATATTAATTTTTAATCAGCCTGGTTACTTTTCCGACACCCTGTTTTTGATAAATGCAAAGCCTATACGCAAGTATATGACACTAAACAATAGATTTCTTAATACTGTAGAAATCAAAGCTGAGGCATTTAATCCTGAAATACAATATGCAGATGTATATCGAAAAGCACAGGCAATTAAACTGGCAAAGAACCAACCATTCATTTTCTCTCCTTCCAGGTATTTTAGTCGGGAGGGAAAGTTTGCCAGACGGTTTAAAAGGAAACTGGAACGTGAGAAAACCGAGCGCAAGATCGATCAGCGATTTAATGAAAAGGTAGTTAAAACATACACTCCGCTCACTGGAGCTGAACTGGATTATTTTATGGTATTGTACAGGCCAACAATAAAAAAACTAGACAGGATGAATGAGGAGGATATGRAGTTTTACCTAATGGCCGCATATAAAGAATTTAAGGCTTTACCACCAGAAAAAAAGGTTTCGCCTTCCTTGAAAAGTAACAAATAAGAAAATCGTATTATTATTTAAATGTAGACCTTTTATCCAAAGGCTGCCAATAAATATTTCCTTTAAGTTTTCCTGTATGGACTCGAACCACAATCTTCTGAACCAAAATCAGACGTGCTACCATTGCACCACAGGAAAATAAGTGGAAATAAAAGGACTCGAACCTTTAACCGGTACCGTATAAGAGTACTGCTCTAACCATTGAGCTATATTTCCATTTTATGTAGAGTAACCCGGATTCGAACCGGGAACCTCCTGCTCCCAAAGCAGGTAATCTGACCAATTGATATATTACTCTAAAAATTCTTGTTAAAACAAAAGAGTCCCCTTAGGTTATCTAAGAGGACTCTTTTGTTTTAAATATTTCATTCAATACATAGCTATCCCCTTCGATAAATCGGTTGTGGTATAAAGTTTTGTATTGATGTAGTTTTCATATTAAATGGTATAAAATTTCTTGCTAAAACAAAGAGTCCTCTCAGGCTTACCTAAGAGGACTCTTTGTTTTAAATATTTTTATTCAATACATAGCTATCCCCTCCGATAAATCGGCTGCGGTATAAAGCTTTGTATTGATGTTGTTTTCATGCTGCAATAATACACAAATTTTCAGCTATCCAAAAAATATTTTTTTTATTGATTACCATTTTTCCTCAACAACTATAAGAAAAGCACCACTTATAACAGTAATCTTGTTATAAGTGGTGCCCATCAAAATC
>NZ_JBFTIZ010000273.1:0-7347 GCF_056395165.1 Pedobacter sp. 10L46_2 | reverse complement strand
TTCCTACTCCGCCTGCTGATGCATTAAAGGAAATGACAACCGGAAATATAGAAACTAAACAAAAAGAAGAAGGAATTGGAAGTAATAACTGGGCCATATCAGGTGCAAAAACAAAATCCGGCTACCCTATTTTAGCAAACGACCCTCACCTTGATTTAACCCTTCCTTCTATCTGGTACCAGATTCAACTTCATGCTCCAGGTCTAAACAGCTATGGCGTATCATTACCGGGAGCACCGGGAGTAATTATAGGCTTTAACCAAAATATTGCCTGGGGAGTTACCAATGTAGCCGCAGATGTGCTGGATTTTTATGAGATCAAATTCAAAGACAATACCCATAAAAGCTATTGGTATAATAATGAGTGGAAAAATACCACAACCCGACTTGAAAAGATCCTGATAAGGGGTAGCAAAGCTGAAATAGACACCGTTTATTATACGCACCAAGGTCCGGTAGTTTATCTTCAGAAGCCAGAAAAGTTTTCTAAGGCTCAAAATATTCCTATCGGAAATGCACTAAGGTGGATTGCTCATGATAAATCTAATGAGCTTAAAACTTTCTATTTGCTAAATCGCGGCAAGAACTACAACGATTACCGCAAAGCACTTACTTATTATACGGCTCCGGCACAAAACTTTGTATTCGCTTCGGTTGATAATGATATTGCCATTACCGCAAATGGCAAGTTCCCACTAAAATGGAAAGATCAGGGTAAATTTATTATGGATGGTTCTGATCCTAAAAATGATTGGCAAGGATGGATTCCTGCTTCTCAAAACCCAACTGTTAAGAACCCTCCAAGAAACTTTGTTAGTTCGGCCAATCAATCATCTACCGATCAAACTTACCCTTATTACATTAACTGGGAATTTAGTCCGTATGAACGGGCGAAACGCATAAACGACAGGTTAACAGTAATGACTAACGCTACTGCCGACAGCATCAGAACGATGCAGACCGACACTTACAGCATCCATGCCCAAAATATCTTACCCGCTATTTTACCTTTGGTAGATGGCAGCAAGTTAAACGCCACACAAAAAGAAGGGTTCTCTTTAGTGTCTGCCTGGAATAAACATTACGATGCAAAAGAAGTTGCAGCAAGTATTTTTGATCTGTGGACCAAACGCATTCAATACAATATCTGGGATGATGAATTTAGTGTTGACGGTGTTCCAATGCGCTATCCTTCCAGAGACAGAACCGTACAACTGATTTTAACACAGCCAGATTCCAAATGGGTCGATAACATTAAGACACCAGAGAAAGAAACGTTAAGTGATCTTGTAAATGAGGCCTTTAAGTATTCATGCGATAGCCTGGAACGTAAATACGGGCCTATTGGCGAAAGATGGCAATGGGCCAACTTTAAGCATAGCAATGTTCCGCATCTGGCAAAAATACCGGGTTTCGGCTCTAAAACATTAATGATTGGTGGTGGTAAAATGACCATAGATGCATTAAGCGAAAGCAATGGCCCCTCGTGGCGAATGGTTGTTGAATTAGGAAAAACACCTAAAGGACATGGCGTTTTCCCGGGCGGACAATCGGGCAACCCTGGCAGTAAATTCTACGACAATATGATCGACACCTGGGCTAACGGCGAGCTGTATGACCTTTTCTTTATGCAATCTGTTGATGACCCATCGGCCAAAATAATCTCTAAATTAAAAATATCCAAAAAATAGCATCATGGTATTTATTGTAATTTTAATAGCCTCTTATTTACTTCAAATGGTTTTGCCCTGGTGGATAATCGTAGTGATTTCATTTGCAACATGCGGTTTAATTGGTAAAACAGGAAAGATATCTTTATGGTCGCCTTTTTTTGCGATCCTGCTCTTGTGGACAGGAATGGCTTTATTTAAAAGCTTACCTAACAACAATGTTTTAGCATTAAGGGTAGCAGGAATGCTTGGTGTAAGTTCATGGATATTGGTGCTGGCATTGAGCGCTATGCTTGGTGCATTTATAGCGGGAGTAAGCGGTTTTTGTGGTTATCATTTCAGAAAAGCTGTTCTAACCAAGAAAACCAATTCTTAATTAAAACTTTGTTGTGTATTTTTGCACACGTGAAAGATTTAATCGGGCAAATTTTCTCTATTGAGACTAAAGAACAGTTTGAAAAAGCATCCCTTGAAGTATTTAAACATCAGGCAAAAAATTGTTCAGTGTATTGCGAATACATATCTCATTTAAGGATTAAGCCTGAGGAGATATCTTCATCAGATCGTATTCCTTACTTGCCGATCAGCTTTTTTAAAAGTCATGAGGTACTAAGTTCTGCTGACGAAACTGAGATTATTTTTAGCAGTTCAGGCACTACAGGTATGTTGCAAAGCAGACATTTGGTTACCGATGTTAAAGTATACGAACAAAGCTTTAACCTTGCTTTTGAGCAGTTTTACAGCAAACCCGAACAAACATGTTTCCTTGCGCTACTGCCTTCTTATCTGGAACGGGATGGGTCGTCTTTAATCTACATGGTTGATGCGCTGCTAAAGCAAAGCAAACATAAAGACAGTGGCTACTTCTTGCACAATCATGATGATTTGTTCCAAAAACTAAAAAAGCTGCAAGCCTCTGGCCAGAAAACCATTCTAATTGGTGTTACTTATGCCCTGCTTGATTTTGTTGAGCAGTACAAAATAGATTTCCCCGAACTGATTGTAATGGAAACAGGTGGTATGAAAGGCAAAAGGAAAGAAATGGTGAGAGAAGAATTGCACGAAATACTTCAGAATGGCTTTGGCGTTAGTGCCATCCATAGCGAATATGGCATGACTGAACTTTTATCGCAAGCCTATTCTTATGGAAATGGAGTGTTTAATTGTCCTCCCTGGATGAAGATTAACCTTAGGGATACCAATGATCCTTTAAGTCTGATCGCAAACAACAAAACAGGAGGAATCAATGTTATCGATCTTGCAAACATCAATTCCTGTTCTTTTATAGCGACCCAGGATCTGGGCCGCGTATTTGAAGATGGATCTTTTGAGGTTCTAGGCCGTTTTGACAATGCTGATATCAGAGGCTGCAACCTGTTGGTAAATTAGCTTTCTGATTATTTAGCTATTATCAGATAATAGTTCTTTTTACCTTTTTGAACGATAATAAATTGATCATTCAATAGGTTTTCAGCATTAAAAACAGCCTGAGCATCACCAACCTTTTCTTTATTTACAGATACTCCGCCACCTTGTATCAATTTCTTCGCTTCGCCTTTAGAAGCAAAAACGCTCGATTTTTCGGCAAGCAATGTAGCGGCGTCAATTCCTTGTTCAAGTTCCGATTTTGAAATTTCAAATTGAGGGATACCTTCAAATATTTCTAAAACCTGTGTTTCATTTAAAGTTTTGAAAAACTCCAAAGAACCATTACCAAATAAAAATTCAGAGGTTTTAATTGCAGTTTCCAATGCCTCAACAGAATGTGTTCTGATGGTTATATCCTCGGCCAATGCTTTTTGAAGAACGCGCAAATGTGGCGCAGTGTCGTGCTCTGCCTCAAGGCTTTCTATTTCTTCTTGCGATTTAAGCGTAAAAATTCTGATCCATTTTTTAGTATCATCATCAGAAGCATTAAGCCAAAACTGATAGAATTTGTAAGGCGACGTTTTTGCTGCATCTAACCATACCGCCCCGCTTTCAGTTTTACCAAACTTAGTACCATCAGCTTTTTTGATCAGATTGGTAGTCACTGCAAATGCAGTACCGCCATCTTTCCTTCTGATGAGTTCTGTTCCGGTAACAATATTGCCCCATTGATCTGAACCACCCATTTGCACCAGGCAATTGTGGTGTTTCCACAAATAGTAAAAGTCATAACCCTGAATCAGCTGGTAGCAGAATTCGGTAAAAGAAAGTCCCGAATCACCTTCCAGTCTTCTTTTAACACTATCTTTTGCCATCATATAGTTTACAGTAATGTGTTTACCTACATCTCTGATAAAAGTAAACAGGTTCATGTCCTTGAACCAGTCATTATTGTTCACCATCACTGCACCATTACCTGTCGCTTCGAATTTCAAAAACTTAGAAAGCTGTTTTTTCATTCCGGCTAGATTATGTTCTACTGTGGCCTCGGTTTGAAGATTTCTTTCGTCAGATTTACCTGAAGGATCACCTACCATGCCGGTAGCTCCGCCTACTAGTGCATATGGCTTATGGCCGGCACGTTGAAAATGAATAAGCGTCATGATCTGAGTTAAATGTCCTACATGCAGTGAATCAGCAGTAGGGTCAAATCCTATATAACCTGAGGTCATTCCTTCATTCAATTTATCTTCAGTACCCGGCATGATGTCCTGTAACATGCCTCTCCAGCGTAGCTCTTCAACGAAATTGGTCATTCTTATATCCTTTTGCCGCAAATATAGGAAAACCTATGTTATCCTTTAAATTCAATACGCCTCAAAAACGCTTAAACTGAACAAAATTAGCTACTTTTAGGGCAATGAACTTTTTGTCGCATTTTTATTTTGAAAGAGACAATCATGATGCAAACATGGTAATCGGAGTTGTTTTGCCAGATTTTGTAAAGAATGCACAGAAAGACAGCAACTTATATCCGCTAAAAGAAAAACATCTTTTTGAATCTGATGCTGATGAAAATTCTATCCTTATTGGATGGGGCCGACACATTGCAGTAGATGCTGTTTTTCATTCATCGGAGTTTTTTAAATTACATACCAACACCTTAAAACAGATCATCTTACCGGCACTTCAAGATAGCCCTGTTAAGCCTTTTTTCCTAGCTCATATTGGTCTTGAGCTAGTGCTGGATCATTTGCTAACCATCCATGGAACAGTAAACATTAATACTTTTTACGAGCAGTTAGGCCAGGCCAATAAACAAGCAATAGATTCTTTTCTAAAAAAAAGTGGTGTACCAGACACAACGGTATTCTTTAAATTCCTGAACAGCTTTATTTCCAGCAGATACCTGTTTAGTTACCAGAAGATCGAGAACATCTCTTATGCCCTGAACCGCATTTGTATGCGTTTGTGGGACAGCCCATTTACAGAACCACAACTTGCATTATTAACAGATAAACTCTCTGTTTTTAAGACCAGTATTGAAGATGATTACATGTCTATATTCAGCGATGTGGAGCAACATTTAAAGGCTGGCAATCATTAGAATCCTCAACATCAAAAATATTTCATATAAATCTCAATTAGCTCCTAAAGCTAATTTGTATCTTCGCTTCTATGTCACTATTTGATATAAAAGATAAAATGGATGCATTGGTTAAGGAGCTTAACCAACACAGTTACAATTATTATGTATTGGCAATGCCTACCATTGCAGATTACGAGTTCGACAAAAAACTTGAGGAACTTGGCAAGCTGGAAAAGGAGCATCCGGAATTTGCAGATCCCGACTCTCCTACCCTGAAAGTTGGAGGCGAAATAACCAAAACATTTACCACTGTACCATTAACAATATCCCTCATAAATTAAAAAATGAAGAAGTACCGCCTCTGTTCGAGATCAGAGGTGAAATCTTTATGCACCGTGCTGCTTTTGAGCGCCTAAATAAGGAACGCGAAGAGCTTGGGGAGATCCAATATGCCAACCCAAGAAATTTTGCCGCAGGAACCGTAAAAATGCAGGACTCAAAAGAGGTAGCCAGACGCCCTCTTGACTGCTTCCTGTACTCACTAAATACCGATAAAAATTATTTTAAAACACATTGGGAAAGCCTGCAGACTTTAAAAAGCTGGGGATTCAACGTAAGTACCAATTCCAAACTGGTTAGCAACATTKACGATGTATTGTTGTTCATTAAGCATTGGGAAACCGAGCGTTTTAAACTATCATATGACATTGATGGCATTGTAATTAAAGTGAACAGCTATGCACAGCAACAGGAACTGGGCTTTACAGCTAAATCTCCACGCTGGGCCATTTCATTTAAATTCAAAGCAGAAGAAGTAGAGACCATACTGGAAAAGGTAACCTATCAGGTGGGCCGCACAGGTGCTGTTACTCCTGTAGCAAATTTAAAACCGGTGCAACTTGCCGGCACTACTGTAAAGAGGGCCACACTGCACAATGCAAATGAGATTGAAAGATTGGATTTGCATGAGGGAGATAGTGTGTTCGTAGAAAAAGGCGGAGAGATTATCCCTAAAATAATTAATGTGAACCTGGATAAACGCAAAGCCGGTGCACCTAAAATTATTTACCCTTCAGTTTGCCCTGAATGCCAATCGACCCTGATTAGAAAAGAAGGTGAAGTTGCCTACTACTGCCCTAATGATGAAGCTTGTCCGCCACAAATTGTAGGCAAGATCCAACATTTTATTGGCAGAAAAGCAATGAATATAGACGGTCTTGGCGACGAAACCATAGAAACATTTTATCAAAAGGGATTAGTAAAACACATCAGCGATCTATATACACTTCATGAAAAAGCGGAAGAACTGAAAACCTTAGACCGCTTTGGAGAACGTTCCATCGAAAATATGCTTAAAGGTATTGAGGAGTCTAAACAGATGCCTTTTGAAAAAGTATTGTTCGGATTGGGTATCAGGTATGTAGGCGAAACTGTAGCCAAAAAATTAGCTTTCGGCGCTAAAGACATCGAGAAATTATCGACAGCCAGTCTCGAAGAACTAACCGCAATAGATGAAATCGGACAGCGCATTGCAGAAAGTATCATTGAATATTTTGGAAATCCGGAACATTTACATCAAATTGGGCTTTTAAAATCCTACGGACTTCAATTTGAAGCTATAGAAAATGAAATTGCTTTACAAAGTGACAAATTAACTGGAAAAACATTTGTAATTTCGGGCGTTTTTGAAAATTATAGCAGAGAAGAACTTAAGGATCTGATAGAAAGCAATGGTGGCAAAATCTTAAGCGGCATTTCGGCCAAGCTTAATTATTTGCTTGCCGGCGACAATATGGGTCCGTCTAAACTGGATAAAGCGAAAAAACTAAATGTACCACTGATTTCAGAGGGTGATTTATTAGAGATGTTGAAATAATAACTAAACAATGAACAAATTTCATGGAACGGGTGTAGCACTGGTTACACCATTTAATGCAGATGGGTCAGTAGATTTTGACGGGTTGAAAAACCTGATCAACTACCTGATCGAAGGAAAGGTAGAATACCTGGTATCATTAGGTACAACAGGAGAAGCATCAACACTCAATAAGGACGAAAAAAAGAAGATCTGGGAATTTACAGCAGAAATAAATAATGGCCGTTTACCACTAATTGCCGGTATTGGCGGCAACGACACCAATGTTATAGCGCAAAACATAAAAGATTTTGAAGTAAGTGGTTACGACGCCATTTTATCTGCCAGCCCATACTATAATAAAC
>NZ_JBFTIZ010000272.1:0-14959 GCF_056395165.1 Pedobacter sp. 10L46_2 | reverse complement strand
CGACTTCAGCGCCCCTCACCGCTATAGTATTTATGACAACCTGGCCAGAGAAGGGCTTTCCGCCGCACAGCAAATGCCAGACCTTTATGAACTTTCAAATGATGAATTTCCGATCATTTTATGGGCTAATGACTATAAGGCGTTGAAAGCTGAAGGAAATTTTGAACTCTTGGGAATGACATGTAATAAGCTTGTTTTTCATCCTCAAAAAAAACTTGTGGATGCCGCATATGAGGTTTATGTATCGGAGAATATACCCAAAACTCCCTGGTACCTTTTTACATTCATTGATCAGGTACCCAACGGTTTTTTAGGTTTATATAAAAAAAATGCGGCCAACACATTATTTGAAGGCATGGAAGCAAAGGAAATCAAGCGGGTCAATGTCCCATTTGATTTTTTCCGCGTTCCCCAAACCATGAAAATTAAACGGATGATTGCTCCACCCAAGCTAAATTAGTATAGATTAAAGCAGGGGTTTTTATTTCTAAAACCTAAATGCTTTCAACGCTATTTTATTATAAATTAATGAGGGAATAGTGAGATTTTTTTATTGATGTGAGACTAACATTTTGCAACTTAAGCTGTGACCGAATTATTGTATTTCTTTCCGCCCAAGTACAAACATAATTATAGAATAACAACCTCCTCCAGAATGTGCCATTAAGCCCATTGCCTCTACTTCAGATGCACCACATAAAATACAAGAGTCCTTTTCAACATAAAAGTCGCCTTGTACATTTACCTAGTGTAAAAGTCATGACCTATAAAAACTCCCAGTAATTATCCCTGTTAATTGCAGATGACGTTTCAGGGCTGTATTTTTCCATAAACGAAGTAGGAAATTTTACTTTCACTTTAGAATTCCATTTAAGTTCAAAAGCACTTAGTTTATTGTCCTGCTCCTCTAGGTAATCAATCTCGGCTTTATCCACTGTACGCCAAAAGTAGGTATTGCCATAAAAGCCGGTGTAAGCCAGATTCTTTTTGCGTTCACTAATAATAAAGTTTTCCCACAAAGCACCAATGTCATTACGCTGTGCAATAGGTGCAAAATTGTTAATGATGCTGTTCCTGATCCCATTGTCGTAAAAATAGATTTTGCGGGAAGTACTGATCTCATTGCGCAAATTTCTTGCAAGTGGATTTAAACGAAAGATAACAAACGACTTTTCCAGCAAATCAATGTAATTGTTAACTGTGGCCTTGTCTATACCCACAATCCTTGCAAGTTCATTATACGAAACTTCATTACCCACCTGCCATGCCAGTGCCTGTAAAAGTTTTAATAATGCTTCTGGCCTGCGGATGCCACCTGACTCTAAAATATCTTTATACAAGTAGCTCCCAGCTAGGTTATTTAAGGTCTCAATTGCACTATCAGGATTGTTAATCACATCAGGGTACATTCCTGTTATTAAAAATTCTTCCAGCCTTGAATGAACTTTAGCAAAGGAATATTGGTCTTTTAATTCTCTCCAGGATAACGGATATAACCGATATTCCCATTTACGACCGGTGAGCGGCTCATTGATTTTACTGGCTATTTCCAATGCCGAGGATCCGGATATAAAAAGTTGTATATCTTTTTTCGCATCAATAATCATCTTAGCACTAAGGCCAATATTTTCAAGACGCTGCGCCTCATCAAATACAACTACTTTGTAACTGCCGATGTAATTATTGATAAAAGCCTGTGTAGGATTGTTCCACGCTGTTCGTGTAGCTGGATCATCTCCATTGATATAAAGATAATTCTCATTTAATGAAGCTGCTATCTTAGTAATCAGCGTAGTTTTCCCCACCTGCCTCGGCCCTAATATCACAATAGCTTTTTTAAAATCAACCTTACTTTCTAAGGTCTTTTGCAAGGCTCTTTTAATCATGACACAAATTCTATTCCCCAAATATAGCAATATTAAGGGAATACAATCCCCAAATATTGCCTTTTTTAGGGAATTTAAACATATTATCATAATGGGGTTATTGAATAACATACCCACAGTTCCTAAAAGGTTAACTTTCTGAAATTATTCATAACTCTGAAGCGAAGAAACAGCTCTGCCCATTTGGGAATCTGTACTAGCGGCAATTTCCCAAATGGAATCAGATTACCTTGTGCAAGCATAGAACTCCTTATTCTGTTTTATCATAAGAAAATTGAATTCCGCAGCATCCAGAAAACTGTATAAGTAAAATTTGGGGTTAGCATATAGACCAATAAGGGTCAAAAAATACTTAAACGCAAAAAAAGCCTTAGATTTCTCTAAGGCTTTCAGTGCCCTTAGATATACTTCGAACACACCAATTTCTTGAATAATTAAAAATCGTAATATTATGGATTACGATCTGGCAAATGACAAAAGTAATGCGTAGTTCCCATTGTCTGCGGCCTTTAATGAATTGAGGTAGATATTTCGATTTTCGCTTTCTTTAGAAAGACTCCCTGCTCCCCATGTAAATATATTCCCATTAAACATTTTTTCGATAATAATATCAGCCATCAGCCGGCTATGTCGTCCATTTCCATTTGAAAAACAGTGAATACTAACTATACGGTGTTTAAACCGAACTGCTATTTCATCAGGAGAAAAAACATCATTATCAATCCAAAATCTGGCATCGTCTAACAGCGACTTTAATTCAACAGCGACTTGCCATCTGTCAACGCCAATGTTCTTATTTGTTTTGCGGAAATCCCCTGCCCATGCCCAAACATTCCTATACATTCGTTTATGCACGTCCTTGACAAAAGCTTCTGTAAGGAGGCTATTTCGTTTAAAATTTCTGCTCAAAGTCCATTGTATCGCTTCTTCGATATTCTGCTGTTCAAACTCATCCAGCTCTTCCCTGGTTGCAATGGCAGGGATTAGCAAACCTTCTTTTTCCTCTTCGTCCAATGGGGTTTGTCCATCAATATAAACTATATCTAATCCCATAAAATTTTAGGCATGTTATTTTTTATATCTTCGGTTCTCTCCTTTATTGCTTTTTCAATTCTTTCCTTGGAATTCTCCTGGTCTTCTAATTTCATGGTGTTTGATGTACGTAAAACGATTTTCGAAGCTAGCTCCATTGCCTTTTTTTCTATTAAAGTATCTAACGAACCATCCTTTGGTATAAAGCCATAAACCAATTCCATATCTAATACCCTTCCCACCTCTCTTAAGGATTTTAGCGTGATCGAACCATCCTTTTCTCTTTTTTCAATGTCCAAAATACCTTGTTTGGTAATCGACAATTTATTCCCCAATTGTTGCATTGACATACCTAGAGTAGTACGAATGGCTTTAATCCAACCAGTCGGTGGAACAGCAACCTGCTTTAAGGTAACAAAGCTTAGTAATTTATTATTAAGCTGTTGAATCATTAATGACTGTTTTCCCATATAAGTAAAGTTTTAACTTGACAATCTACCAATAAATGTAAGCATATAACTTTACAAAACTAAATAAAAGTAAAACTATAGCTTAACCTATTTTTTTTACCTATATTTTAATTAATTACAAATGACTATTAATCAACTCGCCTCACGAAGTAACGGAATAGTGAGAACAACAAAAAATTGCATTTTAGGAATGCGCTTAAGCTTTTCTAAAAAAAGAGTTAGAATAAGGTCATTATTAGTAGAACCAAAATTCTCTAGTTAAAAATCTGGTAGAAATAATCTGAGCAAGGATGCAGTAGCTGATGACTAAATATAAAATGCAAAGCTATATTCTTAACCTCTGCTCCACAAGTTTTAGGATTGACCCTTTTTATGTAATACCGTAGTCGCGTCAAACTGAGCTTGTATCAGGTGTCAGGCGAATGGCCATGAAGCAAAAAAGCCTCTAGAGATCATCTAAAGGCCTTATAAAGATTTTCAAGAATCCTTCCCATATGGGAAACTTTGTTTGTGCACTTGTAGGGATTCGAACCCCAAACCTTCTCATCCGTAGTGAGATGCTCTATCCAATTGAGCTACAAATGCGTTTTTTTGTTATAACTCCGTTTCGTTAACGGACTGCAAAAGTAATGCTTGAAATTCAAAATAGCAATATTTTTTATAAAATTATTCAGAGCATTACTCTTGCAGAACTGTATTATGCTTCTACTGCTTTCTTAATCGCATCAAAATCAGGCATATTACCAGCATCTTCTAAAACTTCTGAATGGATAATTTTTCCTTCTTCGTTCAAAACAAACGCTGCTCTTTTAGAAACGCCCTTTAAATTGAAGAC
Organism: Pedobacter sp. 10L46_2; assembly: GCF_056395165.1. Taxonomy (NCBI): domain Bacteria; kingdom Pseudomonadati; phylum Bacteroidota; class Sphingobacteriia; order Sphingobacteriales; family Sphingobacteriaceae; genus Pedobacter; species Pedobacter sp. 10L46_2. The sequence continues at coordinate 10,736 of NZ_JBFTIZ010000272.1, read as the reverse complement.
AAAATCTTCGTAAAATGCACCGTAAGCCTGAGATATTTCTTTATTAAAATCAGAAAGTAACGGAAATTGGTAAGCTTGATCTTCTTTGAATTTAGCCAGGGTAAAAGGAGAATCAACAGAAATGCCAACAACAGCAGCATTCATTCCTTCATAATAGCCAAAGCTATCTCTCATTGTACATAATTGAGCAGTACAAACACCTGTAAATGCCATAGGAAAAAAATGAACAACTACTTTTTTCCCTTGATAATCTGAAAGAGACACCTCTTTCAACTCAGAACTAAATAATTTAAAATCCGGCGCTTTATCGCCAACTTGTAATGCCATAGTATAATTAAGTTTATTGTTCAAATATAAATCTGTGATCCTCTTCTTTCAAATCAAATACTAAAGATGAGAAAACACTGACCCCTCTGCACCTACTTCTTTAATTGCTGATCCAGAATTATCAGCCCTTCTTCAAAACTGTGTGGATTATAACCCAGGTCTCGAATAGTCTTGTCTAAAACAAAACCTGTTCTTACAGGTCTTTTTGCTGTTTGATTAAGTGTTTCTGCACTGATCTCATTGATCATGCTTTTATCAAGCTTCCAATAATCAGCTACTCTTGCTACCAGTTCAGAAATACTCATCATATCCTTCCCCGAAGCATTGTATATCCCCTGTGCATCCTTCTCAACTGCAAGCAGGCAGCAATCAGCCAAATCCTCTGCAAGTGTAGGCATGCGCCATTGATCATTAACCACGTTTATTGGTGAACCTTTTTCTAAAGCTCCCTTTGCCCATAGTACGATATTACTGCGGCTCATATCACTTACTATACCATATACTAATATAGTACGCAAATCTCTGCCTCGACCTTCGTTTGTCCATAATAACTTAAAGGATTTGGGTCAGCCTCTTCATCGTAAGGGCCTTTTGCCCCATCAAAAATAAAATCGGTCGACAAATGCACCAACTGGATATCATGTTCTTCGCAAACTGAGATCAGTGTTTTTACCGATTCCACATTCAACTGATAAGCCAATTCCTTTTGATCTTCGCAAGTATCCACGTTGGTCATGGCAGCAGTATGAATGATGGCATCAGGCTTATAATGCCCGACAACTTCCTTCACGTTCTGCGGATCCAGAATGTCCATTTCGGCATACATATATCCATCTTTAACAGGAAAACGATCAGCCCCTTTTGATGTTGCAATTAACTTAAATTGCTTCGTAGCAGATAACCGCTCTGTTATTTTCTGACCCAAAAGGCCATTACTTCCTGTAACTAGTATGGTTTTCATTAATGTTTATTTACAATTTTCAACAGCTGCCAATGCAGCAAAAATCACTATTTAATGCTTTAAAAGGCATAATTAAAGCCTCAATAATACCGGCTAAATTATTGATTAAAAAACTGTGGAAAAACTTTTTATTTATATATGTATTTCTTGTATAAAAATTTTAACTTTGCAAACCGAATTGTAGGCCCATAAAACAGCCTTTAACAAATTGATATTTATAATTTTACCCAAAACAATATATGCCTAACATTGGAAAAATAGCGCAGATTATAGGACCGGTAGTTGACGTGAGTTTTGCTGACGATGCTCATTTACCTCAAATTTTCTCTGCATTAGAGATTGAAAAAGAAAACGGACAGAAAGTCGTTTTAGAAGTTCAACAACATCTCGGTGAAGACCGCGTACGTGCAATTGCAATGGACTCGACCGATGGTTTGGTTCGTGGAATGAAAGCATTAGATACTGGTGCTCCTATTCAAATGCCAGTTGGTGATCAAATTAAAGGTCGCTTATTCAATGTTGTTGGTGAAGCTATCGATGGTATTAATACTGTTAGCAAAACCGGTGGCAGACCAATCCACAATGCTCCTCCTAGATTTGATGAGTTATCAACTGAAACTGAAGTACTTTTTACAGGTATTAAAGTAATCGATTTATTAGAGCCTTATGCAAAAGGTGGTAAAATCGGTTTGTTCGGTGGTGCTGGGGTAGGTAAAACGGTATTGATCATGGAATTGGTAAACAACATTGCGAAAGCATATGCTGGTTTATCTGTATTCGCTGGTGTAGGTGAGCGTACTCGTGAAGGTAATGACCTTTTACGTGAGTTTATCGAGTCTGGTGTAATCAACTATGGTGAAGACTTCCTTCATTCAATGGAAAAAGGCGGATGGGATTTGAGTAAAGTTGATACTGAAAAATTAAAAGAATCAAAAGCAACATTGGTATTCGGTCAAATGAACGAGCCTCCTGGTGCACGTGCTCGTGTAGCATTATCAGGATTAACAGTTGCTGAATATTTCCGTGATGGTGATGGCGAAGGCGCTGGAAAAGATATCCTTTTCTTCGTTGACAACATCTTCCGTTTCACTCAGGCTGGTTCTGAGGTATCTGCACTATTAGGCCGTATGCCTTCTGCTGTAGGTTACCAACCAACCCTTGCTACTGAGATGGGTTTAATGCAAGAGCGTATTACTTCAACTAAACGCGGTTCAATTACTTCTGTACAGGCTGTTTATGTACCTGCGGATGATTTAACTGACCCGGCTCCGGCTACAACTTTCGCCCACTTAGATGCTACAACAGTATTATCTCGTAAAATTGCTGAGCTAGGTATCTACCCTGCGGTGGATCCATTGGATTCTACCTCACGTATCTTATCTCCGGCTGTTTTAGGTGATGAGCACTACAACACAGCTCAACGTGTTAAAGAAACATTACAACGCTACAAAGAATTACAAGATATCATTGCAATCCTTGGTATGGACGAGTTATCTGAAGAAGATAAATTAGTTGTATCACGTGCACGTCGTGTTCAGCGTTTCTTGTCTCAGCCATTCCACGTTGCTGAGCAATTTACAGGCTTGAAAGGCGTATTGGTTGACATTAAAGATACCATCAAAGGATTTAACATGATCATGGATGGTGAAGTTGATGAATATCCTGAAGCTGCATTTAACTTAGTTGGAAGCATTGAAGAGGCTATTGAAAAAGGTAAAAAACTATTAGCTGAAGCAAACGCTTAATTTTTAAAGCGTACATAATATATATATGACATTAGAAATATTAACCCCAGATAAGAAAGTTTTTGAAGGTGACGTAACTGCAGTTACTGTTCCTGGTACCATGGGATCTTTTCAGATACTACATGACCATGCACCTATTATTTCAACTTTAGAAGATGGACCTGTAATTATTAAATGCAAAACTGGCGATCAAACCTTTACTATTAAAGGCGGTGTAGTTGAAGTTTTAAAAAACAAAATTATTGTGTTAGCCGAAGGGGTTGCTTAATATTTAATCATACAATATTCTAAAAGCCCTTTGAAATTTCAAAGGGCTTTTTTTTTATTTATAGTTTTTTATTAATACTCTCGTCGAGATGACGAAAACTTGAAAAATCCCCTCTAAAAAAATCAAAATTTCAACCAACTTTTTTAAGGTTTTCCACATTTTAAGAAGAATTTGCGCAAATTTATAATGCTAGCATAACACCTATACCGAATACCGATTTCATATTTGGTATAGCGACCACCATGTTAAGATATGAATTTTACATATATTTAAGAATTATATTCTTAAATATATGTAAAATAAAGAATTATATTTTTTTTCATTTATTTTCATTCACCTATTGATAGTTTAACCGCCAAGAGGTAAATTGGATTCTATAAAACAACAAGAAATTAAACAACGATATGAATCTTTCAGTCAACGTCTTATTTACTGTAATTGTCAACCTAATTCTCCTACTGATTATTCAGAAGGATAAGGCGCTATAAAGGAATATTGAATACTTAAAATATACTAGAGCGCCACCACAAGTGGCGCTTTTTTAATGAAACATCTAAAATACAAAAACATACCTGACAAAAAATGCAATATTTCAATTCAAATACCATACTTTACTTAAACGGGCGGTTCGAAAAAGCGGCCGACTCAAACGCCGATTTGTATGGTCAGTCGTTACACTACGGCTATGCAGTTTTTGAAGGAATAAGGGCCTACTCCACTCACAATGGCACCCGTATTTTTAAGGCAAGAGAACATTTCGAAAGATTAAAACGCTCTGCAGAATTAGTTCATATTCCATTTACATGGGACATAAATAAATTAATTAAACAAACCTACAGGTTATTAGAAATCAACAATTTAAAGGATGCTTATATCCGTCCTTTAATATACTGTCCACCTGCTATGTCATTGGTTGCTGCAAAAGAAGCTTCAATCATGATCTGCGTGTGGGATTGGGAAGCTTATCTTGGACATAAACTGCTTAAAGTTTGCGTATCAAGTTTTGAACGTCCAAATCCTAAATCAACTCCTATTGAGGCTAAGGTTAGCGGCAACTATGTTAACTCCATACTAGCCACTACAGAGGCCAAACGTAAAGGATTTGATGAGGCCTTGTTGCTTGATATGTATGGCAACGTTGCTGAAGCCCCGGGTGCAAATATCTTTATCGAAAAAAATGGCAGGTTATACACCCCTCCTCTTGGAAACATTTTACCAGGTATTACCCGTGCTACAGTAATTGAACTATGCCATATTTTAGATATAGAAATTATTGAGAAACACTTATCAGTAAAAGACCTGAAACATGCGGATAGCGCATTTTTCTGTGGTACAGCTACTGAAATTGCAGGAATAGGATCGGTAGACGAATATACTTTCCCATTAAAATGGACCGATAGCGTTGGTGCAACCATACAGCGTACCTATAAATCCCTGGTATTAGAAAAACAGAACTACGAAGTAATCATATAACTACTACATAATATAATAAGTAAATAACAAAAAAGACCTAACCACATAATATGTCACAAACACCAGAAATCAATCGCTACAGTAAAACTTTTACACAAGACCCAACACAACCGGCTGCACAAGCAATGTTGTACGGAATTGGTTTAACTAAAGCAGATATGGATAAAGCTCAGGTTGGTATTGCCAGCATGGGATATGATGGAAACACCTGCAACATGCATTTAAATGATTTAGCCAAAATCGTTAAAGATGGTGTATGGAAAAATGACATGGTCGGTTTAACATTCAGCACTATTGGTGTTAGTGATGGTATGTCTAACGGAACAGATGGAATGCGTTATTCCTTAGTTTCAAGAGATGTTATTGCCGATTCAATTGAAACCATTTGTGGTGGGCAATACTACGATGGATTGATCACTATACCTGGCTGCGACAAAAATATGCCGGGATCTATCATGGCAATGGGCCGTTTAAATCGCCCTTCTATCATGGTTTACGGTGGAAGTATCCACTCTGGGAACTACAAGGGTAAAGCATTAAACATTGTGTCTGCTTTTGAGGCATTGGGTCAAAAACTTGCAGGTAACTTAGAAGAAGAGGATTTTCAGGGTGTAATCAGAAATGCTTGTCCTGGTGCAGGTGCTTGCGGAGGTATGTATACAGCTAACACTATGGCTTCTGCTATTGAAGCCTTAGGTATGAGTTTGCCTTACAGCTCCTCATATCCTGCATTAAGCGAAGAAAAAAGAAATGAGTGCTTAGAAGCCGGTAAAGCAATCAGAATTCTATTGGAAAGAAATATCCTTCCTTCAGATATCATGACAGAAAGGTCATTCCACAATGCTATCGTTACTGTTATGGTTTTAGGTGGTTCTACCAATGCAGTATTGCACTTAATTGCAATGGCTAAATCGGTAGGCTTAAATTTACAACTTAGTGATTTCCAAAAAATCAGCGACAGCACTCCGGTACTTGGTGATCTAAAACCAAGCGGAACTTACCTGATGGAAGATCTGCATGAAATTGGCGGTGTCCCTGCGGTTTTAAAGTACCTGATAAAAGTTGGTTTAGTTCATGGCGACTGTATCACTGTTACTGGTAAAACATTGGCAGAAAACGTAGCAGATGCTGTAGATCTTGACTTCGATAATCAAAAAATTATATTCCCTGTAACAGAACCGATTAAAGAAACCGGTCACTTACAAATGCTTTACGGGAACCTTGCAACTAAAGGTGCTGTAGCTAAGATCAGTGGTAAAGAAGGCGAAAAATTTGTAGGCCCTGCCCGCGTGTTTGACGGAGAGCAGAAGCTGATTGCAGGAATTCAAAGTGGAAAAGTAAAGAGCGGAGACGTTGTAGTAATCAGACAGGTTGGTCCTAAAGGAGCTCCGGGTATGCCTGAAATGCTAAAGCCAACTTCGGTTATTATAGGTGCAGGATTAGGTAAAACTGTGGCTTTAATTACAGATGGTCGTTTTTCGGGTGGTACTCATGGTTTTGTAGTAGGCCACATCACTCCTGAAGCATGGGATGGCGGAAACATCGCATTAGTTCATGATGATGACATCATCACTATTGATGCAGTAAACAATTCAATTGATGTTCATTTAACTGAAGAGCAGCTGGCTACCCGCCGAGCGGTTTGGAAACAGTTGCCACCACCCGTCACAAAAGGAGTGCTCTATAAATACCTTAAACAAGTAAGCAATGCCAGCGAAGGCTGCCCCTAAACATACAACAATGGATACAGCACACGAGGAAACAACAACCTTAACAGAACCTAAAAAAACAACAACTGTTTCAGGCTCTGTGGCTTTATTGGAAGGATTAATAGCTGAGGGTACCGATACCATTTTTGGTTACCCGGGCGGCGCCATCATGCCAATTTATGATGCGCTATACGATTACAAAGAAAAATTACAACATATTTTAGTACGTCATGAGCAAGGCGGCACACACGCTGGTCAAGGTTATGCACGTACTTCAGGCAAAGTCGGTGTTGTTTTTGCAACCAGCGGTCCTGGCGCAACAAACCTGGTAACAGGTTTGGCTGATGCTCAGATAGACAGTACTCCTATGGTTTGCATCACAGGCCAGGTTTTTGCACACCTTTTAGGAACAGATGCTTTCCAGGAAACTGATGTAATTAACATCACCACTCCGGTTACAAAATGGAACTATCAGGTAACTGATGCCAATGAAATTCCTAGTGTTCTTGCAAAAGCTTTTTATATCGCACGCAGTGGAAGACCAGGTCCGGTTTTAATTGATATTACCAAAAATGCGCAGTTACAAATGTTCGAATACGAAGGATATACTCCTTGCGAACACATCCGTAGCTACCGCCCTAAACCTTTGATCAGAAAAGAATATATTGAGGAGGCTGCAGCGTTAATTAACGGAGCAAAAAAACCTTTCATCCTATTCGGACAAGGTGTTTTATTAGGTAATGCAGAACAAGAATTTAAAGCTTTTGTAGAGAAAAGCGGTATTCCGGCAGCATGGACAATACTAGGTGCCGGTGCCATCCCTACAGATCATCCGTTAAATGTTGGTATGCTTGGTATGCATGGTAACTATGGCCCTAACGTACAAACTAACGCTTGCGATGTTTTAATTGCAATAGGAATGCGTTTCGACGACCGTGTTACAGGCCGCTTAGATAAGTATGCAAAACAGGCAAAGGTTATTCATTTGGATATTGACCCGGCCGAAATTGATAAAAACGTAAAAGCAGACGTTCCTGTTTGGGGCGATTGTAAAGAAACTTTACCATTCTTAACTGCTTTGGTTGATCAGAAATCGCATACTGAATGGGTAGAGGAATTCAGGGCTTTTGATAAAACTGAGCAAGAAACCGTAATACAAAAAGAACTAAACCCGGAAAGCGGAGAGCTTACCATGGGCGAGGTTATCAATAAATTAAATGAGCTAACCAAAGGTGATGCTGTTATTGTTACCGATGTTGGCCAACATCAAATGGTTGCTTGCCGCTATGCCAAGTTTAACCAAACAAGAAGCAATATTACCAGCGGTGGCTTAGGTACTATGGGCTTTGGTTTACCGGCTGCAATTGGTGCTAAATTCGGTGCTCCGGAGCGTACAGTAGTTGCCATTATTGGTGATGGTGGTTTCCAGATGACTTGCCAGGAATTAGGAACCATTATGCAAAGTGGCATCGACGTTAAAATCATGATTTTGAACAACAGATTCTTGGGAATGGTTCGTCAGTGGCAGCAGTTATTCCACGAAAAACGTTATTCTTTTGTAGACATCACCAGTCCTGATTTTGTAAAACTTGCTGATTCTTACTACATCGCAGGCAAAAAAGTTTCAGAGCGTGAAGACCTTGTTGCAGCATTACAAGAAATGTTAGACCACAAAGGTTCTTACCTTTTAGAAGTAATGGTTGCCAAAGAACATAATGTGTTCCCTATGGTTCCACAAGGAAGTAGTGTAAGCGAAATCAGACTTAAATAATTAAAGATCATGAGCAATTCCAACGATATAGAAATAACCGGAAAACAGGAATTTACGATTACTGCATATACCGAAAATAGAATCGGCATACTTAACCGTATAGCCATCATCTTCTCCAGAAGAAAAATTAACATTGAAAGTTTAAACACCTCTCCTTCAGAAATTGAACACATTCACCGTTTCAATATTCTGATCCATGAAACAGAAGAGGTGGTTCGTAAACTGGCCCGTCAGATAGAAAAGCAGGTAGAGGTATTGAAAGTATATTACAATACTAACGAAGACATCATCTGGCAGGAAATGGCTTTGTATAAAGTACCTACAGATACGATTGCAGAAAAAGTATCGGTAGAGCGTTTGCTTCGCGAATATGGCGCAAGAGCAGTAGTGATCCGTAAAGACTATACTGTTTTTGAAACCACCGGACACAGAGAAGAAACTGATAAACTGATTGAGGTGCTACAACCTCACGGACTAATTGAGTTTGTAAGAAGTGCAAGGGTTGCCATTATTAAAGACAGTGAAGGTTTTAACCGCAAGCTTAGAGAATTTGAGCGCAGAGAACCAGGCGAGGATGTGATTGAAAATGAATTCCTTGATAAAGAGAAGAATGTATTTAGCATGTAATTCGTAGCAGGCGAATAGGCATTACAGAACTAATAAAATGGAAAACACTCTTTTTAAAACGATTATACAAACCAGGAAAAACTTTATTGAGTTGATAGAAACATCAACGATTGAAGAGGTAAATGAGGTGCCCGCAGGCTTTAACAACAATATAATTTGGAACTTTGGCCATATTATAAGCAGTCAGCAGATACTTTGTTATAAACTGGCCAATGTTGCCCCTGTTATAGAGGCTCAGTATATTCTGGATTATCAAAAAGGAACAAAGCCGGAAAAGTTCATTGAAGCCGAAGAAATAAACATTTTAAAAGACCTGGCGCTTAGCACTATTGATAAGCTGGCAGAAGATCTGAACAACAATGTTTTTGTAAGTTACATAGTGCGTACTACAAGCTATGGAATAGAACTAAAAAGCACAATTGAAGCAGTACAGTTTTTTCCGATACATGATGCTTACCACTATGGCTGTGCATCATCGATTAAGAAAGCATTAAATAAAAAGTAAATAAGAACCTTATAACAAAAAACCGATAAAACGATGTCAAATTATTTTAACACATTACCTCTTAGAGAAAAATTAAACCAATTAGGTGTTTGCGATTTCATGGACAGTTCAGAATTTCTTGATGGCGTAAATGCACTAAAAGGAAAAAAACTGGTAATTGTAGGTTGTGGAGCACAAGGCCTTAACCAAGGTTTAAATTTAAGAGATAGTGGTTTAAATGTTGCCTATACTTTAAGAAAAGAAGCTATTGAAGGCAAAAGAGATTCATGGAAAAATGCTACAGAAAACAACTTTACTGTTGGCACTTACGAAGAATTAATTCCTACAGCTGATGTAGTAATTAACCTTACTCCTGACAAACAACATACTGCAGTTGTAACTGCAATTATGCCGCTAATGAAACAAGGTGCTACTTTATTGTACTCGCACGGTTTTAACATTGTGGAAGAAGGAATGCAGATCCGTAAAGATATTACGGTGATCATGGTAGCACCTAAATGCCCGGGAAGTGAAGTAAGAGCTGAGTATGTAAGAGGTTTTGGTGTACCTACCCTAATCGCTGTACACCCTGAGAACGATCCGGAAGGAAAAGGTTTAGCACAAGCTAAAGCTTACTGCGTTGGAACTGGTGGCCACAGAGCTGGTGTTTTAAAATCATCTTTTGTTGCTGAAGTAAAATCAGATTTAATGGGCGAGCAGACTATCCTTTGTGGTTTGTTACAAACTGGCTCAATCCTTTCATTCGACAAAATGATTGAAAAAGGAATCGATGCTGGTTATGCTTCTAAACTTGTTCAGTATGGTGTTGAAGTAATTACTGAAGCATTAAAACATGGCGGTGTTTCTGGTATGATGGACAGATTAAGCAATGTAGCTAAAGTTAAAGCTTTTGAAATTTCAGAAGAATTGAAAGACATTATGCGTCCGCTATTCCAAAAACATCAGGATGATATCATGAGCGGTGAATTTAGCCGTACAATGATGGAAGACTGGGCTGCTGGTGACAAAAACTTATTGGCATGGCGTGCAGCTACAGGAGAAACTGCTTTTGAAAAAACTCCTGCCGGCGATGTAAAAATCGGCGAACAAGAATATTTTGACAACTATACTTTAATGGTTGCTTTTGTTAGAGCAGGTGTTGAATTGGCTTTCGAAACAATGGTTCAGGCTGGTATTAAACCAGAATCAGCTTACTATGAGTCGTTACACGAAACACCACTTATTGCCAATACCATTGCGCGTAAAAAGTTATTCGAAATGAATCGTGTGATCTCTGACACTGCTGAATATGGTTGTTACTTATTTGATTATGCTTGTAAACCTTTGCTAGCTGATTTCATGACTAAAGTA
>NZ_JBFTIZ010000271.1:0-6682 GCF_056395165.1 Pedobacter sp. 10L46_2 | reverse complement strand
AGCAAATACAGCGGTATAATTGTAATTAAAGTATTTATTATATTAATATTATATTGAAATATTGAAGGCTGTTCTAAAGAACAGCCTTTTAAATTTAAAAGGAAATTAGTTGTGGTCAGTCATACTGAAGTAGCTCGTCATCCTGAGAACCGAATAGCACACCCCGTCATCTCGGGGAATTCGTCATATCGACGATAGGAGAGATCTCTTGATCACTAAATAGCTGTGCCAGGCAAATTGGCATAACCAAGAGATCTCTCCTATCGTCGATATGACGACCGCGGAAAGGGCATTTGCAATTGCACAGCCTTTTAACCAAACAGCTAACTCAAAAACCAAACAACTCTCTATGAAAAGAAAACTTGTAGTATTAACCGGAGCAGGCATCAGCGCCGAGAGCGGTTTAAAAACCTTCAGAGATACCGATGGACTGTGGGAAGGATACAACGTTTACGATGTAGCCACACCAGAGGCCTGGAAACGCAATCCTGCAATGGTACAAGACTTCTATAATCAAAGAAGGAAGCAAGTGCTGGAAGCAAAGCCAAACGCCGCTCACAAAGCCCTTGCTGATCTCGAAGAGTTTTTCGATGTACACATCATTACCCAAAACATAGATGATTTGCATGAGCGTGCCGGATCAACAAAAGTTACCCATTTACACGGCGTAATTACCCGCTCACAATCAGATCTGAACCCCGATTTAACTTACCCGATAAACGGATGGGAGCTTAAAACAGGGGAGTATTGTGAACTTGGCGCGCAACTAAGGCCACATGTAGTTTGGTTTGGAGAAGATGTGCCTATGATAGGCCCCGCTACCTCAATTTGCTCAAAAGCCCATGTTTTTATGCTGATAGGCACTTCTCTGGCCGTTTATCCGGCAGCAGGTTTAATAAATTTTGTTCCGCGTACCACAGTTAAATACATAATTGACCCTAAAATACCTGAGGTAGGAGGTAGACCATTATAAAAACATAGTTAAAATAGAAAAAACCGCAACCGCCGGAGTAGCCGAAGTGGTAAAAATGTTAACCGCTACATAATGGTAATACCCACATTCCAGCCAATCCAACCCTTAGCCCTTTTGCTGATGTAATCATGCTTTGCGGGCGCTATGTTTTGTTTGTAGCCTTTGCCGCTTGAACCTTCAGGAGCTTCTGTAGAGTAAATAGAATAAACCGGTCCGCCAAATACGGTTATACCTTTAACCAACTGAATCTGGAGGTTGGTCTGGAACCTGTGCAGGAAATTGGAGTAATCCCAATTGCCCAGATACAAATATTGAGAGGTGATCTCGGCCGCTACAGAGAATCTGTTGCTGAATATAAAGTCGTGGCCAAAGCCTAAACCCGCAGTTTCAATATTAGCAGAATCGGCAAAGTTTTTTCCAGCCAATATGATGTTGTACAACTTTGCATTCCCCATTTTAAAAGAAACATTCGCATTTATGGTCTCATTTGTAGAGAAACTAAGCTTATGATAGCCATTCTTAACAAAATTGATCAGGCCTAGGCTATAGCCATCCGATTTTCCTGAAATATTTACGATACCAATCTGAAAACCATCCATTTCCTTAGCATAATTAAACAAACCGGCAATCTGAGTCCCCTTCATTCGTTGTGAGGTGATGTTACCAAGACCTGCTATTTGCATTCCATTAAGGTTTTTAGAAGCCAGATTCCCAAGCCCTGCAATCTGAAAACCCTTTGTGTCCTGAGATACCACATTGATCAGGCCTGCAACTTGCATACCTTTCGCATCCTTGGATACCACATTGGCAAGCCCTGCAATCTGAAAACCTTCGGCCTTCTCTTTCACGTGGTTAAGCAAACCAGCAACCTGCACACCTTTAACACTCGTTCTTACATCATTAAGCACCCCAGCCACCTGTACACCATCTACAGAGCCGCCCACGCCATTAAACACACCGGCTACCTGCAACTTCTTCACGTTTCCTTTGGTAATGTTAAACACACCGGCCACCTCAACACCATCTGTTCCGGCAGTATAACCACCTAAAATATTCAGTGATACTTTATTTATCACCTGCGAACTCATTATCCCATGTGTACTTAAACCGGGGGTAAGCGAAGCCTGAAAGGGGGTGTTTGCAAAGAAATCAGGAATATTTAAACTCTGCATTCTTTGTTTTGAAGAAATAAAGAACCTGCTGATTCCCGAGTTCTCAATCGAATTAAAAAACTCACTGCCCTGCTCAGAATCTTCCTCTTTATAACCTTCGGGCTTAACTGTAATATCAGCCAGAAAAACCAGCGAAGTATCCCTGTAGGTATCTTTACTGGCCGTTAAAGTAACGTCCGTATGTTCACCCTTAAAGCGAAGCCTGAAATAACCCTCGTTATCCGTAAGTGTCGATTGGAGTAAACGTTTTTCGTAAACGCTTGCCTGTTTTATTTTTTTGCCCGTTTCCGTATCAATAACATATCCGCTAATGATGTACAGTTTATCCGCGCTGGTAATATTTTCGGGTTCAATAGTCAGGTGGTTGGCTGCATAGCGAAGTATAATGTACTGTCCGGTTTCTTTATAATCCACTTTTCCGTTAAATAAGCGGTCAAGTATGTCTCTAACCTGCATATCCTTCACCTTCAGGGTTACTATGCTATCCTGCTTAAATAAAGAGCCTGTGTACGAAAAATAGAAATCGCCTGCCTTACTCATTTTGTTGAGCACCTCAGAAATCGGTTGTTGTTTTATATCCAGATTAACCCTTCTGTCCAAATTACGGAGGTAATTGGTTACGGACGACTGGGCCTTACAATATCCGGTTATAAATAATAGGGCTATGATTATTTTTAATCTCATTATTTAATTTTAGACAGCGTGATCTGTCCATCGTTACGATCTATTTTTAAATTCTGCATAGTCTCTTTAATATACCCCAGGTTTTTATCTAATTGATTAGCCTCTTCAAGCGTAGTATTAAGTGTTTCATTGGCAATAGAAGGGTCTTGTATAACGATATGCACATCATAAGCCTCATTTAAAACCTCTACCACCTTCCAAAGAGGTGTTTTATAGAATACAAACTTTCCGCTGCGGTAATAGCTATACAGCTGATCTGTATTCTGCTCTTTAATCAATTTAGGCGATACCTCTTTAATCAAAACTTTCTCTCCTTTATGCAGCTCTACCATTTCATTGCCATTGCTCACTTTTACAATACCTGTTTCTACAATTACCTCAGTTTCTCCTTTTAAGTGTTTCACATTAAAGGAAGTACCAACAACCGTTACCGATACTTTATTAATCTTTATTACAAAAGGTTTTGATTTATCGTGCGCCACATTAAAAAACACATCACCTTGTTTAAGCCTCACACTGCGTTCGTCTTTAAAATCTGTCACATAGCTGATCTGCGAGTTTTTATTCAAAGTTACTTCCGATCCGTCGGGAAGGTGTTCAACGATCACCTTATTGCTGGCCACAAGATCCGTATAATTTGCGGGGCCAAATACATTGTACATCATCCATGCTCCGGCTACTAAAACCAATACAGCGGCAATTTTTAACCACCCGAAATTTTGCTTAATTGGTCGCACAATAGCTTCCTTTGATCCCGAAGCCGTTCTTGCTTTGAATTTTGTCCATGCCTGTTCTTCATCAACATTGCTGGTAGTACTTAAACTTTTACTTGCAGTCCAGATTCTTTCCAGCTGGGTAAATTCGGCCCTGTTAGAGGTAGCCTCATCCAGCCATTTTTGTACAGCAATACTTTCTTCTTCACTTGTTTCTTTTAAAAGAAACTTTATCAATATTTCCTCGGTCATCTGTTCCTCTTAATTAAAAAAATCTTTGTAATACATGATTATGCCTGGTAAAATGAGCGTGATGAAATCGGCCAGTTTCAAACGCAATATCTTTAAAGCTTTGCCCATCTGGTTTTCTACTGTTTTAATAGAAAGATCCAGTTGCTCGGCTATTTCTCTGTATTTCAATTCCTCAAACCTGCTCATCTGGAAAATGGTTCTGCAATGCTCAGGTAATTCATTTAACGCCTCCTGCAGCTTATATTGAAGTTCAGTAAGCTCTACTCTTGATGATGCAGCTTCATGATGATCGTTCATGGTATATGCGGCAAAATCCTGGTATTTCGTTTTAACTTTTTGGTGTTTAAGGTAGTTTAAGCTATCGTTATAAACACATTTGTACAGATATGCTTTTATTGATGTCTGCACGTTTAACAATTCTCTCTTTTCCCAGAATTTAAGAAACATAGATTGTACAATTTCTTCCGCAGTGTCTTCGTCCCTAAGCATTACATTGGCATAGGAGTGAAGCTCTTTATAATGCGCTTTGAACATTTGCTCAAATGCTTTATCATCATATTGATGCAGAAGGGCGGTTTTTTGATTTATCACTGGTTTGTTTCTTACTACTTTAATTTATTGCTGGTCTGTTCAAATATATTAGTTTTTTTTAAGCGTTGTCCCACATGGTCGTCATCCTTCCTCGTCGGCGATCGTCATCCTGAATTTATTTCAGGATCTCGGAAGCGCTATTACGCCTTTCTAGTGAGAGATCCTGAAATAAATTCAGGATGACGTGGCGATTACCCAGGCGTGCCCGCCCGCCCCTAAATCTCAATCCGCTTTAAAATCTCAATCCCTGACGCGCTATTCACTGTTATCAAATCAATGTACTCTACCTTTGGGAACCAGAACGAACCACCATTTACCCTAACAAAAACCCGTTTCAACAATAAATCCTTGCCCTCATCCTTTATATAAATCTTATATTTATTATCAATTTCAGACCTTTTAAGATACAATGGCAGCTTTTTATACGCAACCAACCTGATCTCAAATTCCCCATTCTCCAAAGCTTTACATTTTACCCCATAGGCAAACCTGCGCTCAATACCGGTCAGCTCTTTGTATTTGCCTTGCTCTGCATACCTGATCCACGATCCTTTAACTGGGTTTTCACGATCCAAAACCCCTTCACTTTTAAAGTTAAGCTCATAAATTACCGTATTGGCATCAGGGTTTCTCTGCAGAAAAAACAACAGGTTTTCTCCAATAGGAGTAGGCAGGGCCGAGGTTTCAGCTTCAACCGCTTTCTTTAAAGGCTGGCTTAAAACATCTAACGACTCACTAAGCAATAAAATGATCACCAGCAGCATACCTGCAAACTTTAAAACCTTTATTCCCTTGTTCTTAAGGTAAGTTGCTTTATCTAAAACCGGAGCTTTATCGGCCTGCTCAATATTGGCAAGTTTGTGTCTGTAAATCTTACCCGGACTGGCAAAAATGAAGAAAAGCATTTCTTTAATCCCATCGCTCTGCTTCACATCCTTTATCATGTCCCTGTATTCATGAAAGTTCAAAATAAAAGGATTCGTTTTATTGCCTACAGGCGTAGTAAGGCCATACACGGGCTTTTCTTCTTCATATTGAAAAGTGCCAAACAAATGGTCCCAGATCATAAACGTAGCACCAAAGTTCTTATCCAGGTATTTCTCCTGACTGCCGTGATGCACCCTGTGGTTAGATGGCGTACCAAAGTACTTTTCAATAAAAGGATGCAATTTTCCAATGGCTTCGGTATGTACCCAAAACTGATATAACGTGCTCAACTGACTGGCAACAAAGAATATAACCGGGTTAAAACCCATTAAAGCCACCGGTATAAAAAATACAGTTTTAAAATGCTGCACCCAGCTTTGTCTGAAAGCCACCGTTAAATTGTAATGCTCGGCCGAGTGGTGCACTACATGTGTTGCCCAAAAGAACCTGTTGAAATGAGATATGCGGTGCGACCAGTAACTGCAGCAGTCATAAATGATAAAACACGGAATCAGGCTCCACCAGCTCAAATGCATGCGCCATGGCAAAACATTGTAAATCCACACTGCACCGTAAAGCAATATTGCTTTCATTAAAAGGTTAACAGCTAAATTTCCAAGGCCAATGAAAAGTGAACCTATGGTTTCTTTCTTCTCATAGCTTTTATGTTCAGCAAAGTGAGAAAATCCACATTCCAAAGCCGTGCAAAAGAACACCAACGGCAATGCATATATCAGTAAGTCGGGGGCACTTTTCTCTAGCTGATGGATGTCATTAATCGGAATTCTTGCTGCTCCGAATGTAGAGATGAAGTTTTGCCAAATTGATTGAAGTGAAGCCATGACCGTAGTTTTTAAAATTTAATTACTTTTCCAGAACCGCTGATATCGGAATTAACCTGTGGACTACCCCAGTAGTATACTTTACCGCTGCCGCTTATTGCAGCCTTTAACAGATCCTGTACTTTGATTTTCACATCACCACTTCCAGATATGTCTATGTCGGCATTTTTAGCATTTAGCTTCTCCAGATCTGCATTGCCAGAACCTGAAATATCTACTTTTGCCTGTCTGGCATTAAAGGTCTCGTCAACCTCAATTTCTCCGGATCCGCTAAGAGAAGCCCTAAATGTATCAACATCAGGAAACTGACCTTTTATTTCAACCTCCCCGCTACCGCTTAACGAAACACGGTCTATCAAAGGCATGGTAATAAATACCTCAATATCGTCATGTTGTACACTTGTGCGCTCATATTCCAGATACAATACGCTGCTCATAACCTTGGTTTTAAAGTGAGGGATCAGGTTGTCAGATCCTTTTAATACCACCTTAAAATCGGCGCCATAAACCACATGGACAGGGTTGGAG
>NZ_JBFTIZ010000270.1:0-5740 GCF_056395165.1 Pedobacter sp. 10L46_2 | reverse complement strand
GTTATAATTGATGGCCTCTTGTATCAGCATTCTGCCCAATTGTCCGCCTCCAAGTATGCCCAATTTTAAATCACTTATCTGTTTTGCCATATCTACTATGAAAAAGTTATGCTTATTTTGCACAAAAATAACAATATAAACGGATTGATGGATGCAGATGCTATAATTATTGGAGCCGGAGCGTGTGGTTTGATGTGCGCCGTACAGGCAGGTTACCTTGGTAAAAAGGTTATCTTGCTGGAAAAAAGCGATAAACCGGGAGCTAAAATCCTGATCTCAGGAGGTGGAAGGTGTAATTATACCAACCTGTTTGCTACCGATGAACAGTTTATATCTAACAATAAACATTTCAGCAAATCGGCATTTACACAGTGGACTGTTGACGATACCGTCAGTTTTTTTGAAGCTTATGGCATCACAGGAAAAGAAAAAACTTTGGGTCAGCTTTTTCCAGATGGCAAAAATGCCAAAGACATTGTAGATGTTTTTACCTCTGTATGTGCTGATTTTGGGCAACAGATTATCTGCAATGCACAGGTATCGGAAATAGAATTTGTTAACGATAGCTCCTTTACCATAAAATATGAAAAAGGGGGGAAACAACGTACTTTAAAGGCTCCCAAGCTGGTAATAACTACGGGTGGGTTGCCTATTCCTAAAATGGGTGCAACAGATTTTGCGCTTCGTTTTGCCAGAAAACACGCCTTAAATATTATCGAAACTGCACCTGCTTTAGTGCCATTAACCATTACAGGTAAAGATGAAGATTGGTACGCTCAGTTATCAGGAAACAGTGTCTTTTGCGAAGTAAGCAACGACCGCATCTCTTTTGAAGAGAATATTTTGTTTACACATTGGGGACTTAGTGGCCCTGCTATTTTACAGATTTCTTCATATTGGAGAAGGGGTGAAGAAATAAATATAGATCTGTTGCCCGGTAAAGATATTACCAGCTTAATTGAGGAGGAAAGAAGAGTAAACGGGAAATCTTTACTTTCAACCCTGTTTAACCGGTTTTACCCTAAAAAACTTACCGATGCAATGAGTAAGTTTTTGCCAATAGAGAAACAGGTAGCATCATTAACCAAAGCAGAGCTTGAATTGATCCATAAAACCATCCACCTGTTTAAGGTAAAACCTGCAGGCGATAAGGGGTATGACAAAGCTGAGGTGATGAGGGGTGGTATTGATACCAATGAGCTTTCTTCTAAAACGCTTGAATGTAAGAACATACCCGGACTGTATTTTGGTGGCGAATGTATAGATGTAACCGGTTGGCTTGGTGGCTATAATTTTCAGTGGGCCTGGGCAAATGGTTATGTAATTGCTCAGAATTTGTAAGACAGTATTTTTCTTAAAATGATAGCTGAGGAACCGTTGGAGTGAATTTAGCCGGGGTGGCTACGGCTTTCATTAAACTTATCCTGAATTCTTCTTTTTCAACATTAACCATTCCATACTGTGTGAACCAGGAATTAGCTGCTCCGCTAAGATGTAAAGTAAATCCATCGTCTTTAAGTTTAACCAGTAAATAGTAAAAAGCGATTTTACTGGCATTGTCAACCGTATGAAATAAGCTTAACGAGGTGAAATATCCATTTATAGCAAGGCCAATTACACCACCAACAAGAATGCCATTTTGGTAAGCCTCTACACTGTGTGCTATGCCCATTTCATGCAGTTCTAAAGCCGATTTTATAAATTCAGGAGTTAGCCAAACCCTGTTCTTTTTACCATTTGTACGGGAACAGCCAGTTATTGTTTCTTTAAAATTGGTATTTACCTTTATTTGTAGTTGTGTTTCCGGTGGTAGTGTTTTTTCTTTTTTTAAACGACGTAACAAATCTTTTTGTGCTTTAAAATCCTGTATTGGGATAATACCCCTTAATTCCGGATCTTCCCAAATGGAGTTTTTACCGCCATACAAATTGGGTAGAAGGTTTTTACCCTGAGAAAATCCTTGAAATATAGTAAAGGGTGTCAGTTCAAAGTGACCATAAGACCAAAGTAATGCGTTGCTTTTACCTCCGGATATTTTTGTTAATCCAAATTGAAAGAATCCCTGCAAAGATCGCTTAACAGATTGTCGGGCATTTTCCGGAATAATTGCAGCTACTTGTTTTGGTAATATCCCCATAGCTTTTTTTACTAATAAATCTAATAAATAGATTCGACATAATATCATATGTATTTCTTGAAATTTAATAAGGTTTTAATTGGGCATTGGCAGGGCCTTAGTAGGGTTTTAGCCCTATCAAGGCCTTACGAACGCCCTGTCAACGCCCCAACAACCAAAGTTTTGATACTGCTTGTAAAAAAGCATTGTGCGAATTCTAACAGACTGTAGCGAATCACCAGATTTATACGTTTAACGAAGCAAACCAAACCATTAACCAGATGAAAAAGAACCACATCTTACTTTTAGCTATTGCCGCTTTAATGATCACCGCCACATCTTGTAAAAAGGATAGCAAACCAATAGACCAGGGAAAAGATCTGATTTTAACTGCGAGAGAGCAACAAAAGGCAGAAGCCGATAATGCTTTTACTTTTAAGCTGTTTAAGGAAACTTTGTTAAAACCATTAGCGGGTAAAAACCTCATGCTATCACCTTTAAGCGTAAGTATAGCTTTGGGCATGACCAGTAACGGCAGCAGTGGCTCAACGTTGGAGGCCATAAAAAATACAATGGAGTTTAAAGATTTTACTGAGGCCGAAATAAACAGTTATTACCACAAAATAACAACTGAATTGCCTCAGCTAGATCCTAAAGCTRCATTAGAAATTGCCAATTCAATTTGGTATGAAAAAACCTTTACACCATTGCCTGGTTTTCTAAAGGTGAATGCCGATAACTATAATGCCGAAGTTGAAGGGTTAGATTTTAAAAGTCCGACTGCAAAAGACAAAATTAATAGCTGGGTAAATAACAGCACACAGGGAAAGATTCCAAGTATAATTGATGAGATCGGTAGTGATATGGTAATGTACCTGATTAATGCTGTTTACTTTAAAAGCGATTGGAAATATAAGTTCGATAAAAACAAAACTGCCAAAGCGGATTTTAATTTAGATGCTAACAATAAGATTCAAACAGATTTTATGGTTGCGCAAGCTTCTGTTAATTATTTAAGTTCACAGGAGGCGAATGTATACGAACTTCCTTATGGGAACGAGAAATATAGTATGGTAATTGTATTGCCTAATGGTAATACTACAATTAATGAATTTGCAGGCTCAATTACTTCTGCAAAATGGAAAGGATGGATGGCAGGCTTAAAGAAAACCGGTATGGAAATAAAAATGCCTAAGTTTAAATTTAGCTATGATATTAAACTAAATGATCAATTAGAACATCTGGGTATGGAAGTGGCGTTTGGTAAAAATGGCTTTGCCGATTTTACAAGAATTAATCCGGACGGGCATTTGGAAATAGACGAGGTGAGACACAAAACTTTTATTGAAGTAAATGAAAGCGGAACTGAAGCCGCTGCTGTTACTTCTGTTGGAATTGAACTCACATCGGTGCAACAACCTTCCGCTGTTCTTATTAATCGTCCATTTGTATATGCAATCCGCGAAATGAAAACCGGACTAATTTTGTTTACCGGTATTCTAAATAACCCGTTACTGGATAAATAACGGGTTATTCGATTTTACTCGCAATTAGGGGTGGTAAAGGTCCAGGTTTCGGCATTTCCTGTTGGGAAACTGTAAACCATACCTTTGCCCATCTCAAACCACAGCTTGCCGCGTAATTTTTCGCGACCGCCAATTTCATTCATCGATAAGCTGTCGTAAATACGACCATTTACCATTACATATTTTATTTTTTCTGAGTTTCTGATGTCGTCCAATGGGTTGGCATCCATAATTACCAGATCCGCAAGTTTGCCGTTTTCCAATGAACCTATTTCTTTATCCATACCTAAATAAGAAGCACCGTTTAGCGTGGCCGATCTGATGGCTTGTAACGGTGTCATGCCACCTTGTACCAGCATCCATAGTTCCCAATGCGCTCCCAGACCCTGGATTTGTCCGTGGGCACCTAAGTTTACTTTTGTGCCGCCGTCAGCAATTTGTTTAACTGCTTTTGATACTTCAATGTGGCCGTAATCTCCGTATTCCGAAGTAGTTCTTCTTCTTGAACGTGAATCTATAATTGGGCGAGGTGTAAATGCCATTAACCTTTCATTTTCCCAAACATTGGTTCTGTCGTACCAATAGTTCTCGCCCCACTGACTGCCGTAACTTACAATAAGGGTAGGTGTGTAGGCCACTTTGGTATTATTCCAGAAAGAAACTACATCCTTATAAACCGGAGCAACCGGGATGCTGTGTTCAATACCGGTATGACCATCAGAAATCATGTTCATGTTGGTAAAGAATGTAGAACCACCTTCTGGAACTACTTCCATTTTTAATAGCCGTGCGGCTTCTAATATTTGCTGACGCTGGTCACGACGAGGCTGGTTGTATGATTTAACAGAGAAGGCGCCCACTGCTTTTAACCTTCTGAGGTGAGATAAAGCATCATCTAAACTGTTAATGACTACCTTGAAATCGCCATCTGCACCATACAATATAGAACCCGTTGAATATAATCTTGGCCCTACCATGCGGCCTGACCTGATCATCTCTGATTGACTAAACACCATTTCTGTATTGCTCGATGGATCGTGTGAGGTAGTTACACCGAAAGCAAGGTTAGCAAGGTATGACCAATCTTGTTGCGGACTAATGCCGTCCGGACTGGTGCGTAAATGTGCGTGTACATCAATAATACCCGGCATTATTGTTTTTCCCGTTACATCAATCACTTTAGCATTCTGCGGTATACTTACTTCGCTTGCTTTACCTACTGCTACAACTTTGTTATGATCTATTATAATGGTTCCTTCTTCAATAACTTCATCACCTTTCATGGTAATTATCCTGGCACCTTTTAAGGCAGTTATACCGTCTGGCACATCTGTTTTAAGACGCAGGCCAATAGAAACACCTATAGAATCTGGTGGCGGAATGGTTTGTGGAGCACCGTCTACAAAATTAAAGGTGTTTTTAATTTCACGACTAAAGTATTGCGGCCCTAATGTCCATAGTAATTTGCTGCCATCATTACTCCAATGCAAATAAGTTCCCGCATCTTTAGTAACTCTGGTTAGCGGAATAGATTTGTTTGTTGATGAAAGCTCTAAAGGCGATCCTGTGGTAACCATCGGGGTGATGTATACATTAAATAGCTCTGTAAATGCCATCCATTTGCCATCAGGGCTTGGGCAAAACTGGGTAACATAGGTAGAGGTGTAATGAGTACGCGGATTGCCGCCATTTAGATCTACACTTTTAAATGCCTTTTTGCCATCCTCATTTCCTTGAAAAAAGATGCGGGTATCGTCTTTGTTAAACTGTGGCTTTATGCCGTTTTCGGAGATCAGTGTTTTTGCTGTTCCATCTGCCGACATGGTAAATATACCTGTGCCGCGGCCATAAGCATATCCTAAAACATCGTTTCCAACGCCTTTACGGTAAACAATTTTATCGCCTTTGGTAGAGTAGGAAGGGGAGTAATAGAGGCCTTTTTCATCAGTAAGTGGTATGGTTTTGCCAGATTTAAGGTCAGCTCTTTTAATGGAGCCTTTAAACTCATCGCTCCAGGTAGTGTAAATTACAAATTTTCCATCCGGACTAATGTCTGGCTCAAATTCAAAATCAATACCATTGGTAACCCTTTCAGGAG
>NZ_JBFTIZ010000269.1:0-10296 GCF_056395165.1 Pedobacter sp. 10L46_2 | reverse complement strand
GTCCTTCGTGAGTTGTGGGGTGACCTTGTAACCTTGAATTTAATTTTCTGAAAGTTGCCAGTTCACTAATGTCGAAATATCCCGACCTGGCCAGAACGCTGTAGAAAACTGGTGAAATGTGTCCGTTAGAAAGGAAAAACAAATCTTCGCCTTTTCCATCCATTGTAAAATCAGTAGAGTGGTTCATTACCTCGAAATACAGTGCGGTAAAGAAATCTGCACAGCCTAGAGACCCTCCCGGGTGACCAGATTGGCAGCCGTGTACCATTCTAACAATATCCCTTCTTACCTGAGAAGCAATATCTTCTAATTCTTTGATTGTATGTTTCATTAATTGGGGTTGTTGATTAATATGACAAACTTAACTAAAACTGCGCAAGCATTCATGCGCACAGTTAAAATAAATATTCCAATTATAGGGCTTATATTTTAAAAAATACTCAGATAATAATAAAAAGGAATATTAAAAGACATGGCAAAAAAACGCAGGTCAGAAAATACCTGTTTTAGCTACTAGTAAATTGTTTTTTGTTGATCTAAACTGAAAGGGTGTAATATTAAACTATGCCGACAATTGAAAAATAATTTTTTAACATTTAGAAAATATTTGTTTATATTTATGTTAGTTGCATACCAAACAAAGAAATAGATGCATGCCAACCAATTAAAATATTGGAGTGAATCAGATCTTTTCGTTAAACTCGGTGAGGGGGACGAGCGGGCCTTTGGCCACGTATTTAAGAAATATTTTTCTTCTCTATGTTATTTTGCGAACAAGTATGTGTTTGATGTGCAGGAAGCCGAGGACATCGTTGAAGAGGTTTTTGAGAAACTTTGGAAATGCAATCATCATATCAGTTGTTCAGAGCATTTGAGATCGTATTTGTATATGGTTACCAAGCGTACCTGTATGGACCATCTTAGCAAGAATAATCATGCTAAAGAAAGGCAATTGAATTTTGCGATGCGGATTGGAGATCAGGAACCAGATTTTATTTATGAAATGATTCGTTCCGAGGTTTTAAGGGATATTTACCTCGAAATTAATGGTTTGCCAGAACAATGTAGTAGAATTGTTTCTATGAGTTATATTGAGGGGCTTCGTAACGAAGAGATTGCAGAAAAGCTTGGACTTTCTGTTCAAACGGTTAAAAATCAGAAAACCAGGGGTGTCTCCATTCTAAGAGGCAGGCTTGTATAGTACTTTTTATGTTACTTTTGGAAGCGTCTAATTAAATAATTCAAGGCAGAATAGGTCGCTTCGGCACTTAAAGCTTCTATTTCAATTGAATTTACATCCCAAAGAGCCAATCCATCTCTCGCGTGCATTAACCGACCATTAATTTCAAAAGCCCCAGATATATTGAGAGTATGGAGGATTACATAAAGATTCATTTGACTAATGATAAGCCTGTTTTAACATTAATGTCTTTAAAAAAGATACTAGAGTTCATCCCAGAACAGTAATTTAGGCGAATTCACAGAAGTTATATTATTCCTTTATTTCGGCTCAGATCTGTTCAAAATAGAAAGATACAACTGAGTCATATTATACTCCCAATCGGAGAAAGTTATGCGGAGCAGGTTAAAAGGGGTGGCTTAGAACTAAACTATTATGAGGATTTCCTGTTATAAAAGACCTTAATTGACTTCCTTTTTCTAATTTAGTGAAAATTTAATGCCATTTGAATCCTAAAAAAGCGACTGCAGATTTAAACATCAAATCTTTAACTTTTAAAGAGCGGATAGCCGCGTTCAGGAATTTGCCAGAGTTTTTTGAACTGGTATGGCAAACCAGCAGATGGATGACGATAGGCAATTTTGCCCTGCGAATTGCAAGATCAATTATGCCTCTCGCTATCCTTTGGGTAGGTAAGCATATCATTGATGAAGTAGTGCACTTAAGCAATGACGGAACCAGCCATTCGCAAGAATATCTGTGGAAACTGGTGGCGTTGGAGTTTGGATTAGCTATACTAACTGATATTCTGAGCCGTGCTATTAATTTGATGGATGGTTTATTGGGTGATTTGTTTTCCAATTATACGTCAGTAAGGATCATGAACCACGCCGCAACTTTAGATTTAGACCAGTTTGAAGATTCGATCTTTTATGATAAACTGGAGCGGGCAAGGCAGCAAACGGTGGGCCGTACTGTGCTATTATCGCAGGTAATGAGTCAGATCCAGGACCTGATTACCATGGGATTTCTTGCAGTAGGATTAGTTGCCTTTAATCCATGGCTCATAGTTGTATTATTGGTTACTATTCTCCCTGCATTTTTGGGTGAATCATATTTTAATGATCAGAGTTATGCCCTTTCAAGAAAGAGAACACCTGAACGAAGAGAACTTGATTATGTTCGCTATCTGGGTGCTAGCGACGAAACGGCAAAAGAAGTTAAGGTATTTAATCTTTCCGGTTTTATCATTAGCCGTTTTAAAACACTTTCAGAAAGGTTTTATACAGAGAATAAACAATTGTCTTTACAACGCTCGGTATGGGGCACCTTTTTTGCCTTTTTAGGAAGTACAGGATATTATCTTGCTTATGTATATATTATATATAGAACCATTAGTGGAAGTATTACTATTGGTGAACTTACATTTATGGCAGGCTCGTTCAGACAGATGCGCTCGTTAATTGAAGGAGTGTTGTTACGTTTTACAGCAGTTTCTCAGGGAGCTATTTATCTTAGTGATTTCTTTGAGTTTTTTGAAATCCAGCCTAAAATCCGAAATTTGCCACAGGCTAAGCCTTTCCCGAATCCCATTAGACAAGGTTTTAAGTTTGAAGATGTCGGGTTTCAATATGCACATTCAGAACGTTGGGCTAACCGCCATTTAAGCTTTACACTTCATCCTGATGAGAAGCTTGCATTGGTAGGAGAGAACGGCTCTGGCAAAACTACATTGGTTAAGTTACTGGCAAGGCTTTATGACCCAACAGAGGGTAGGATATTGCTAGATGGGGTGAATTTAAAAGAATATGACCTGGACGAATTGCGGATGAACGTTGGTATTATATTTCAGGATTATCTCCGTTACCAAATGACGTTTGCACAAAATATTGCAGTTGGAAATATACAAGAACAGGATAATAGAGCTCTGATAGAAAATTCAGCAAAACAAAGCTTAGCAGATGTACTGGCAGAAAAGCTCCCTTTTCATTACGATCAGATGCTTGGTAAACGCTTTTCTCAAGGAGTAGAGTTGTCTGGTGGAGAGTGGCAAAAAGTAGCTCTGGCCAGAGCGTATATGAAGGATGCACAACTCTTAATTCTTGATGAGCCAACAGCGGCCCTTGATGCGAGGGCTGAATATGAGGTTTTTCAACGTTTTGCGGAATTAACAAAAGGGAAATCTGCTGTACTGATCTCTCACCGATTTTCTACTGTGCGCATGGCCGATAGAATACTTGTACTAGAGAAGGGTCAATTGATAGAAATCGGCAGTCATGAAGAATTGATCCTTAAGAAAGGAAGGTATGCTGAATTGTTTGATCTGCAGGCAATGGGATATAGGTAAAAAAAGATTTGATTAGTACGATTGAGTTTTCGCATCGTAATAATAGCATCAATCGAAAAAGGATGCAATCAGAAGAGCAAATTAAAAGAATAGTGTCCATCATAGGTAAGCAGATTAGAGGGGAGCTGAACGCAATTGATGAGCGTGATTTGGAGATATGGATATCTGAAAGCAAGACAAACAAGATTTTGTTTGATCAGCTGACGGATCCGTCTTATAGACAAGCTGAACTAATGGAGATGCGAAGTTTTACAAGCGCACCTGCGGCATTT
Organism: Pedobacter sp. 10L46_2; assembly: GCF_056395165.1. NCBI lineage: Bacteria > Pseudomonadati > Bacteroidota > Sphingobacteriia > Sphingobacteriales > Sphingobacteriaceae > Pedobacter > Pedobacter sp. 10L46_2. The sequence goes on along the minus strand of NZ_JBFTIZ010000269.1, from coordinate 6,497 downwards.
GCAAACTTTATGGAAAAATATGGCGATCGTATACCTACTGAAGATCAAGTATATATTTCTCCAAAACCTGAATTGACAAAGAAATGGGATTATGAATTCTTAAAATATGGAGCCACCGCCATTATTCTTTTAGCACTTTCTACAGGCTTTTTTATTTACCTTAATAATAAAAGCGTAATTGAAAGTAATGATTCGCAAGCCAATTTATTGCCCCGATCTAAAATATTAAGAGCCAACGATCAATCCTTGATTTTAAAACCAAGCCCGCATTCAGCCCTTGTTGATAAGAATGCCCATGTTTATAATATAAATATAAAAGAAGCGATAACCTGGAAACAAGGTTTCTTTACCATCAAGAATGAAACTCTTGAATCTCTCATGAAAAGGATTGAAAGCTGGTATGATGTAGATGTAATATATGCCGATTGCAATATTGGTAAAACCTTATACACCGGCTCCACCTACAGGTTCAGTAATATCTATTCATTACTCAATAAGCTCGAAAGAACCGGTCCCGCTAAATTTAAGATTGAAGGCAGAAGGATCATGGTTGAACTTCGGTATCGATAGTTTTTCCCCAATTTGGCTGTCCTGCCTAAATAGCACCACAACTTTTTAATAACATGGTAATTGATAGGATACACAAACGTTTGCGCAAACAAAATGAGCAAATATTAAGTGTTCAAAAATTTTTTAACAAAAAAAAAAAAACAGTAAACAAAACCTAAACCTAATTATGACCAACCAAACAAACTCGACTGTAATTTCGCCCATTGTAACTATTGGGGCTCTGTTTTTCATTTTTGGCTTTGTAACATGGGCCAACAGCACATTAATACCCTTTCTGAAACTGGCTTGTGGTTTGAAAACTGACTTTGAAGCCTTTCTGGTAACATTTGCTTCTTATATTGCTTATTTCTTTTTAGYATTGCCATCATCATGGATTCTTAAAAAACTGGGCTTTAGAAATGGTATCATTATTGGATTGCTTATTTTGGCTTTCGGTTCTTTAATCTTTATCCCGGCTGCAAGTTCAAGAAGTTTTGGTCTGTTCCTCACAGGTATATTTATCCAAGGTGCTGCTCTATCTTTGTTGCAAACTGCTTCAAATCCATATATTAGTATTATAGGTCCGATAGAAAGTGCGGCGAAACGCATAAGTATAATGGGGTTATGTAATAAATTTGCCGGCATTATTGTACCTATTATTATGGGTACCTTGTTTCTTAAAAATGCGTCTGGTATTGAAGCCAAAATTAATGATGCAGCAACTACCCTTGCTGAAAAAGAAGCCCTTTTAGCCGAGGTTTTAGGTCGCGTTTATACACCTTACATTGTTTTAGCAATTGTATTTACTGCTTTTGCATTGTTCATTAAATACTCTCACCTGCCTGAAGTGGATGTAGATAAGGAAGAGGTAATTGAAGGTGATGATGTAAAATCGACAAAGACTTCAATTTTCCAATTTCCACATTTATTTTTAGGAGCCTTCTGTATTTTTGTTTACGTGGCTGCGGAGGTTATGGCTGGCGATATAATTGGAGTGTATGGTAAAGCTTTAGGGATCAGTGCCGACATTAGCAAGTACTTTACAACACTTACATTAACCAGTATGCTGGTTGGCTATGTGATAGGGATTATCGCTATTCCTAAGTACATCAGTCAACAGGCTGCATTAAAAATCTGTGCAATTTTGGGTGTAATATTTATCTGTGCCGCTTATGTAACCACCGGTTACTATTCAGTAATTTTTGTTGGACTTTTGGGGCTGGCAAATTCATTAATGTGGCCTGCTATTTTCCCTTTGGGCATTAAAGGATTAGGAAAGTTTACTAAAACCGGATCGGCAATCATGATTATGGGTATTGCAGGTGGAGCGATCTGGCCATTGATTTATGGCTACCTTAAGGATTATGCACATATGCATTTCCAGCTTGCCTTCTTTGTGAGTGTGCTACCTTGTTATTTATATATATGGTTCTTTGCCGTATACGGACATAAGATTAAATCTTAAGAATAAAGTATAAAGAAGAAAAAGGCTGTCCGAAAAGATAGCCTTTTTTTTGTGTTTATTCATTTATGACAATGGAAATAGGCTGTTTTTTGAACAAAATGAATGAGGCAAATAGGTGCCTTGTTCAGGTTAAAAGGATTATTTTTAAAAAAAATGTAAAAAATTAGGGTTTTACATTTGATTAAAATTCTAGTTATGCTTATTTCCTTGTTACGAAAGAAGCTCAATGATATATCTATATCCAGAAAACTATATTTTACCATTGGTATAATCACTTTTTTGGTTATAGTAGAGTTGTGCACTTTATGGTTCTCAATTACGACACTGTCAGCAGTTAGATCTTACGTCGGTGGGGAAGGACTATGGTCCAAATCGCAGAAGAATGCTATTCTGAACCTCAGGGAGTATGGCTACACTTATGATGAAAAGAATTATCACGCTTTTAAAGAATTTCTAAAGGTTCCTTTTGGTGATAAAATTGCCAGAATAGAAATGGGAAAGGCAAATCCTGATCTGGAGGCAGTAAGAGCGGGTTTTTTGCAAGGCAGAAATCATCCAGCCGATATTGATAATATGATTGGCCTCACCAAGAGATTTAGTAAGGTGTATTACTTGAATAAAGCCTTTGTTGCATGGCAAAAAGCTGAGCCGGTTTTAGATGAGCTTCTTACGATTGGTGAGGAACTTCATGCGTTGATTACGGCTCCAAAGATAGATAAGGAAAAGATAAAGATTTTGCTAAACGAAATTGAAAGACTTAATACTGAGCTTACCATTTTAGAAGATGGGTTTTCTTATACACTTGGAGAAGGCGCAAGATGGTTAGAAAGTATGGTGCTTAAATTGGTTCTGGCGCTTTCGATAACCATTGGTACAACTAGCATTGTTATTGCCATATCTATAAACAAAAGTATTAAAAAAGGCCTGGATGTTATCGTAGAGGGTGCCGAACTTGTAAAGAAAGGGCAACTTGACACCCGCGTAAAGATTTTTGCAAATGATGAAATTGGAAGGGTAGCTAATGCATTTAATGAAATGATTGAGACCTTGGAACATAAAGTAGCAGAATCAAAGGTTACGGAAGCTAAACTTGTAACTGAGCGGCATAGAGCTCAATCTTCTGAGAAAGCCAAGCACGTTTTCCTTGTAAATATGAGCCATGAAATAAGGACTCCTATGAACGGTATTCAAGGGTTTGCGAGCTATATTAGAGAGTCCCTGGTTGATAAAGAACATCTTGAGGCAATTGAGATGATTATAAAATCTGCCGATCATTTAATGAGGATATTAAATGACATTTTGGATTTTTCCGGGCTTGGTAATGAGGATGTTGATTTTATTAAACAACCGTTAAAAGTTAGGGATGTAATTAAAGATGCTTGTCTTTATGTGGAATCTAATGCCAAGTTTAAGAAAATTGGTTTAAGCTATTCTATAGGAACAAGAGTACCAAATATTTTTATTGGGGATTCTATCCGGCTCTCTCAAATTTTTGTGAACCTGGTATCCAATGCCATAAAATTTACAGAAAAAGGCGAGGTGGTTATTTCTGCAGATCTTATAGAAGAAACCAAGGAGAATGTGATTATTGAGTTCAGGATTAAAGATACAGGGATTGGAATCCCAATCGAAAAGCAACAGAAAATATTTGAGTTGTTTGAGCAGGGTACAAGTGGAACTTCACGTAAGTTTGGGGGGGTTGGTTTAGGATTGAGTATGGTTAAACGACTGGTTGAACTACAGAATGGAAAAATATTCTTGGAAAGTACCCCGGGAGACGGGTCTGTGTTTTATTTCAGAATGCCTTTTGTGAAAATAAATGATCGTGAAAAGGATAACCATATTCCTGCCGGACCTGATACTGGAGAAGAGCCTGGAAGGGGAATCAAAGTGCTGATTGTTGAAGATAATCCAATTAATCAGCTTTTGGTTATCAAGGTATTGCAAAAGAGAGGATACGAAACCACAATTGCTCAAAATGGGAAAATAGGTATAGAAAAATATAAGAGCGAGGATTTTGATATTATTTTAATGGATCTGCAAATGCCGGAAATGGACGGATATGAGGCCACTAAATACATACGCCGGATGGGCGCAGAAAAAGCAGGTATTCCAATTGTGGCTATGACGGCCCATACCATACAGGGAGAGCTCGAGAAGTGCCTGGCAATTGGAATGAATGACTATGTTTCTAAACCTTTTAGTTCGGATGAACTAAATTTAAAGATTCAGCATCTTGTTGGAAGTAAGCATAAAGATGAAAAGTCTGTACTAAAGTAACTCTAAAACCTGTGCAGTTGAATTCTTAGTATCTACCTTTTTTATGATGTGCGAGATGAGGCCAGTTTCATCAATAAGGAAAGTAGTTCTATGGGTTCCCATATATTTCTTTCCATACATATTTTTTTCGCCCCAAACACCGTAAGCTTCAACAATTTTTTGATCAGTATCAGCAAGGAGTGTAAATGGCAAGCTGTGTTTTGTAACAAATTTTTGGTGTGATTTTTCGTCATCAACACTTACGCCCAATACTACAATTCCTTTGGCTGTTAGTCCCTGATAATTGTCTCTGAAATCACACGCTTCTGCAGTACAACCTGGGGTGTCATCTTTAGGATAAAAGTAGAGTACTACTTTTTTTCCGATAAATTGTGATAAGGAAACATTGTTGCCATCTTGGTCTTTCGCAGTAAAATTCGGGGCCTTTTGGCCTTCTTTTAATTCACTCATAATGCTATTTATAAAAAGAAATTGAATAATTTTTGATGTTGTCTTTCATATCTGAAACAATCACCTCCAGCATATGTTTGCCCGGAGGCGTAGTGTCATCAAATGTATGCCATAAAGAAGCTGTTTTGGTGTCAAACTCCATTAATACCCATCTTCCGTCAATATAGCCATTAAAGCTCTTAATTCCGGATAAGTTATCTCTGATTTTGAATGACATTTTACTTATTCCAGCCATGCTTTTCCCATCTGATATATTTAAGGGGATTATGCTTGGTGGAATAGTGTCTATGGCTATAAAGAAGCTTCCAAAGGTGCGTGGTTTGGCTTTTACATATCCATTTTCATAATATCCGCCTTGTGACGATCTTGAAGTACTTACGATAAGGGCCTTTTCTTTGTACTTGTTAATTGAACTGTCTGCTTTAATCCATATTTCAAATCCCGAATGCAATGGAGTTAAAGGGTTATGAATCTGATGTATATTCGAGAATGCATTTGTTAACGGTTTTGGTAAGGTCTTGTATATAAGGTTAAGATCATTATAGAGCGTGCCCTTTGGAAGGATTACCTTTACATCTGGGTTGTTAAATTCATTGAGCGTAGCATATGAATAATGAGTACCTGCAGAGGGCTCAGGGCTGTTTATTATAGCTTTTTCATCGGCCTGCACATTGAATGACAGAACACTTTTATTGCCCGTTGCGTCTGATATAATATACTTTACCTGATGTAGCTTGCCGTCAGTGAATTCTACCCGGCCATTATTTATCAGATTGCTGTAGATATTTAAAGGATTGCCTGGATCAACAAAACTTTTCTGAATATTTCTTTTAGTGTTTATAAACGTTGGATAATCTATATGCGAGTTGATTCCCCTGCTATTATCAAACTGAAATTTTTCAAGAGCCGAAGTATAAATAGGTTTGCCATCTATCTCGAGCTGAATAGAATAAACACCATTTGTTCCCGAAGCACCGTTGTGTTTGTCGGTGGCAACAATACCAAAGCCAACCTCACCGCTTAAATTGATTGTGGTTACTTTGTTAAGGTGGTAATTGCCGGGGGCTCCACTAATCTGAAAGTATTGTTTAGGTGTAAATTCGTTAAATGGTTTCTTATTTAAACGATAAACATACATGGAATAAAGCACAGGGGGGATGTTGTCTGGTATTTCTAGACCAAATAGCTGCGGATTGATTGTAGCTTCTGTTTTAGTGTCTCTGATCTCAAAATGAAGGTGAGGGCCACCCGAGCTTCCTGTATTGCCAGAATAAGCAATAACATCTCCCTTGTGCACTGGTATAAGCAGTGAGTTAGGAAAGGAGTCGACTTCATAACTCTTCTTTTGATATTGAATGGTTTTTACTTGTTGTGCTATTTTAGGGCTAAAGCGTTGAAGATGGCCATAAACAGAAGTGTAACCATTTGGATGATTAATGTAAAGGGCAAGGCCGAAGCCGCTGTTCTGTACCCGAAGCCTGGAGATATATCCATCTGCAATGGCATATACGGGGTAGCCTTCTCGTTGATTGGTCCGATAGTCCATGCCAGAATGAAAGTGGTTAGCCCTTAATTCTCCAAATGAGCCGGCCAGAGCCGGTGGTGTAATGTCTAGAGGAGCCCTGAAATCCACTAGTGGGTATTTGTTGCCGCTGAATACTTGTTGTCCTTTTAAGCATACTACTGAAAGAGCAACAAGTATTAGTGTTAAGTTCAGTTTAATCATCAATGCTATTTTATATCGAAATTAAGT
>NZ_JBFTIZ010000268.1:5860-7112 GCF_056395165.1 Pedobacter sp. 10L46_2 | reverse complement strand
GTTATACTAACAATCAAAACAACCAGGCCTGTAATCAGACCAAGCCATTTATGCAGCCAGAAAAAGAGTTTCCGCAGCATTATTAAAAGTTATAAGAAAGATTCAGACTCATGGTTGCGCCGTTGCCACGTACATATTCTGCATCAATGGCGCGGTACTGGCTTACTACCGGGTAATATGAACTATTCAGCAAATTTTCTACACCTAGTCCGGCTGACCACTTACTGTTAAATCTGTAGCCGGCCGACAGGTTGAAAAGACTTACCGGTTTAACCGGACCTTCACTGTTGGCATACAAACCATTAGCGCGTACATCAAAACGATCACGACCCTCGGTATATACCCAATATAGTTTCACATCAAGCGAACTCAACGGACGGTAGCCCAGGTAAGCAGTTGCTTTAGGTGGCGCAATGCGTAAACCATTCATATATACTTTTGTGCCGCCTGTTTGTTCTGCTTTTCCTTCTACATAAGAGTAGCTGYCTCCCGCTGTCCATTTCTGACTAAAGTATACATCAGCCGAAATTTCGTAGCCATGGATTCTTTCCGGTTCGCGCTGAGGTACAAGGTATCCTCCAACATCAACAAGGTTAGCCCCCAATTTAGAAGTACTTATATAATAAGATGCGGTTAAATTAACAATGCCTAGCCTGCTGCTGAAACCCGTCTCGTAATTATTGGTAATAATAGGATCTGTGGCAATGCTTTCCAGCGTATTGCTGGTTGCACTTCTTAAGATACGACCCAGCTCGTTGATTGCAAAGCCTTGAGAGAAACTTACAAAAGGATTAAAGATATCATATTTGTTGTATCTTAAACCAGCATTGAAAGTAGTGCTATGATAAGGAATCTTACCCCCGGTAACAGCAATACTGCCTTCGCCGTTAGGCCCTCTGGCAATAGTGCTGAAATCCTGTACTTTAACACGGGCATTTTCATAACGAACTCCGGCTTTCAAAACAAAATTGGTCATTATGTCCATCTTCATCTGGGCATATGGTGCAAGATTAAGCATGTTCATGTCCGGAATGTATACCCTGCCATCGGTAAGAACCTGATTGGTTCTGTCGCTTAACAGATCGAGTCCGTAAGTCAGTTCTCCATCGCCAAAAGCGCCCATTTTCCATGGGGTGTTCAATGTTAGGCGAACACCTTTTTTGAACGACTGTATTTTGGTTTGTCCCGGGCCGTACCAGGCCGTTGCTTTCTCCACATATCTGTTCATAGATATAAAGCTATTGTAATAAGC
>NZ_JBFTIZ010000268.1:0-5825 GCF_056395165.1 Pedobacter sp. 10L46_2 | reverse complement strand
CGCATCATTATGATAGGAAACCAAGGCATTGTGGTTGTACGGTGTACCTGCGGCTTCTCCGGGATCATCTCCTTTTTTACCTACCGAAGGGTTTTCGCCGTATTTGCCCGTTACGTTGATGTAATCGCTGCTTTGTACACTTCTAAACAGGTTATATGAAGCAATAATTTCACTATGCTCATTTGGTTTGTACGCAAGTTTAACAAAGGTATTATAAAGTGAATTCTCACCAAGTCCATCAGGCTGGGCATTCACGTTCCCTTTAGCATCCTTTAACACCCCGGTATAATTATATGTGCCATTAACCACATAGGAAAACTTATTTATCGTTCCTGAAAAAGTTTGCGAAAATCGGTATCCCGTTGTGTTTGACGGATGTGCCAGGTTACCATTTAATCCCACACTGCTGGTACCGCTAAACGTTTTATTAGCAGTGGGTTTTTTTGTGATAAAGTTAATAATACCACCTGCAGATCCATTACCATAAATAGAAGTTGCACCCTTAATGACCTCAACACGTTCAATAGCTGCCGGGTCAAGTGTACGGATATCACGACTTCCGTTCATAAGTGGCGTAGATTGGGGAATACCGTCAATCAGTACCAATACCTGACGGCCACGTAGGGTCTGTCCTGAATTGGTGGCCTTATTACTGGAAGTTCCCAATCCCGGTACGGTATTTCCAAGGATGGCGGTAACTGAAGGATTAACGTTCAACTGTTCCTTTACATCCCTTGCGGTAAGAATGGTAACTGAGGAGGGAACATCTTTCAGGCTTTCTGGTTTTCTACCAGCAGTAACAACCACTTCAGAAAGGGCATTTCCTGTTTCAAGCACAAAAGAAACTTCGGTGGTGGTATCAGCAATAAGCGTTACCTCTTTGACTAAAGTCTGATAGCCGACCAGGCTGACACTAATGCGGTGAGCACCGGCAGATAGATCCTTGATCAGGAATCTGCCGAGTTTATCTGTCGGAATGCTTTTGCCGCCACTCACGGTAACAGTTGCATATTTCAGCGGTTGGCCCTCAGTGTCATTGACTATGCCTGATAGCGAAGCCTTTGAATTGCCGTTTTGCGCAAATGAGATAAAAGGGGTTGCAATAAGAAGCAAGACTGATAAAATCAGTAATAATTTATATGTTAATAAAGAAGATAAGTTTTCTGCATGCGTTTTGATTTGGGAATCTGGCATATAATTATTCGTGTAAAGATTAAAACTGCCGCAAAGGTATTCTTATTTAGATTTAATACAAACAGCTTTTAACGAAAAATCATTTTGTTTTGATTTTCTTTTTTTGGTCTGCTCCGGGGAATGGAATAATGAAAATATGAGTAACTTTAGTTATGCAGCTTTCTCCATTCAGAAAATTCTATACGATTTCGGCTTTACTAAGCCTTGTCGTTGTTAATAATGCTTGTTCACAAAGTGTGGAAACCAAGTATTTCAAAGATGTTACCTTAACTCAATTGCCCATAGATGCAGAAGCACATGCTTTGGATGTGGTTTTGGCTGATGTGAATAAAGATGGTCATTTGGATGCTATACTAGCGTTGGAAAATTTGCCTAACCGATTGTATATAAACGATGGTACAGGAAAATTTACCTGGAATAAAGGTGTTTTTGCAGAAAAATCGCACGATACAGAACACGTACGTGCAGGAGATTTTGATAAAGATGGGAATCTGGATGTCATCTTCGTTGCCGAAGATGATCAAAATCATGAGTTCTATTTAGGAAATGGAGATGGAACTTTTAGAAATGTGAGTGAGAGACTGCCTGCAAAAAGTGAAGCGAATGGACTGGATATTGGAGACGTAAACGGCGATGGTTTATTGGATGTTGTTGTTGGAAACACCGGACCTACACCTCAGAATTTCTTGTGGCTAAATAATCCGGATAAGCCTGGGCACTTTATTGATTATACAAAAGAAGGATTGCCTGCACTCAGATGGGAAACACAATCTGTTAAGCTGACTGATTTAAACGGCGATGGGCATCTGGATTTAATTGCAGGGAATGAGGTTCCTCCTAATCGTTTATTATTTAATGATGGAAAAGGACGTTTCACCCAACAAGCAGAAAAGCTGGAGCTTCTGGTTCCTTTGCATACAAGAGAAGTTTTAGTATTTGATGCAAATGGAGATAAACACCCCGATATTCTATTTCTTAACCTAACAAGCAATGGGGGTGCATTTGAGAAAGATCCTACTGCCCGTTTGCTGATTAATGATGGTAAAGGAAATTTTAAAGATGAAACGGCAAAAAGGATTCCAAAGCAGCAATACTCTACTTATGCAGGGGCAATTTTTGACTTCAACCATGATGGTCACCCAGACATTATCTTAAGCGCACTCAAGATTCCTCCTTTTCAGCCGATGCAGGTTCAGGCATTGCAAAATGATGGTAAAGGGAATTTTAAGTTAGTGACCAACGAGGTTATTCCGGAATCTACTGTAGGCAGAAGCTGGGGTATAGCTATTGGTGATGTAAACAAAGATGGTAAACCGGACCTTTTTATTGGTCAATGGGGAACGCAAGCCAGATTGCTCTTGGGGAAATAAGGGCAGAGGATCGGCCTGAAAATAGAACTAGTTGATTCTAGTCAGAACCAAGATCACTTATGTTTTTTGATATTATCGTTTTATCAGCTTTTGATTTAGCTAGTTTTAAAGCATTTTGAAAATGGAACCGTGCCTTAGAGTTGTCAATTCCCGTATATAAATTACCCAGAAGAGCATGATATAAATGATTATCGTTCAGGTTTAGTTTCTCAGCCTCTATAATTGCTTCGTTCTTACCATTGGCTTTGGATAAGGCGTAGGTTCTGTTCAGTGCTGCAATTGGCGAGTATTCTAATTGAAGCAGCTTATTGTAAAGTTGCAAAATGCTTTCCCACTTTTCTGCCGAGTCTTGTTTATGGGTATGCCAATAGGCGATACCTGCTTCAAGATGGTACTTTGAAAGTTTATCCCCTACGGAGGCTTGATTTAAAAAGCATTCCCCCTGGGTAATGAGTTCTTCGTTCCAAAGGTTTTCATTTTGATTCTGATAAAGGATAGTTTCCCCGTTTACATTTACTCTTGCTTCAAAGCGGGACGCATGAAAGCACATTAGAGAAATTAGTGCATTTACTGCCGGTTTGTTTGTTGTTTTGTTTTCAAGTAGCAAATTAGTTAAACGCATGGCTTCCAGGCAAACCTCTTTTCTTAAGGTTACATCTTTTCCGGCCGAATAATAACCTTCATTAAAAAGAAGGTATAAAGTTCTTAGAACCATTTCTAATCTGCCTTCAATTGCGCCCTGATTAGGAAATTCGATTTTAACCTGTTCCATCCTAAGTTTTTCTTTAGCCCGAAACAGTCGCTTGTTAATAACCTCTTTGTTGGTTAAAAAGGCATTTGCTATTTCATCAATTCCAAAACCACAGAGCACGCGGAGAGATAAACTTATCTGTGCTTCAGAAGAAATAGAAGGGTGGCAAACTGCAAACATCATTTGTAACTGGCAATCTGAAATGTTTTGTTCCGACAGATCAATTTCAAATTCCTGAATTTCGGAGCTATTGTTTTGGAGGTGCGGCGTAATCTTCTGATCAAACAGCGTATTCCTTTTCAAATAATCTTTAGCCTTGTTTTTTGCTACAGTATAGAGCCAGGCAACGGGGTTTTCTGGCAAACCTTTAATCCCCCAGGTTTCAGATGCCATCAAAAAAGTATCGCTTGAAATATCCTCTGCAATTTCTATATGTTCCAGACCAAATATTTTAGTTAGTACAGCAGTTAATTTCCTGTATTCTGTTCTAAATAAATGCGGTATTAATTCTTCTGTTTGTTCCATAATAAAACTGATAGGTTAGATGCGCGAAAATGATAAGCCTTTGCAAATTACAAAGGCTTATCATTTTTTTAAACTAATCGTAGGATTATCGCTTACATAGGGTTAATTGCTCTAACCTCTACACTTCCGCCATTTTTAAAGATAGGGCAGCCTTTTGCCATTTCTGTAGCTTCTTCCAGTGATTCTGCTCTGACAAGCGTGTAGCCTCCAATTGCTTCTTTAATCTCCATAAATGGGCCGTCGGTAATTACATTTCCTGGTTTTACAGTATTACCTTCGGATCCCAGGCGATTACCTCGGTCAACCAGTTTGTTTTGTGCAGCAATACCGCCTATCCAATCCATCCATTTTTTAGTCTCGGCCTGCATTTCTTCAGGAGAACCTTTAGGTACAGCCTGATAATCATTTCTAAATACAAATAAGAACTCTTTCATTTTGCTTAAGTTTTAATGGTTAAAAACAGATGACGATTGTAATTTCTGAAATTGGACATCATCATGCAATTTCTTTATTTTTTAGGTAATCTTTTTGTGAATAATTCCATCTTTAGATAACTTAACATAAATTTAGTACAAAATGAAACTACTCCTGCCAGGGAGAACACAACCGAACAAATGAACCTAATATTATGACTAAAATTACAATTCCAAATTTAACAGATCGAAGATCATTTCTAAAGAAATCGGGTCTGGTACTTGTAGGAAGTACATTAGCTTATCAATCAGGCTTTGCTTCTCCATTGTTTTCTTCAGCAAAGTCTAAGCTTAAAGTAGGTCTAATAGGCTGCGGTGGTCGCGGTACAGGTGCTGCAGCGCAAGCATTGCAGGCAGATCCGGATGTTATAATTACAGCATTGGCTGATGTTTTTGAGGATAGATTGGAAGGCGCGTATGCGGCCCTTGTAGAAATTGGAGGTGATAGGGTTAAAGTAAACAAAAAGAATAAATTTATTGGGTTTGATGCTTATCAAAAGCTAATAGATTCTGGGGTAGATGTAGTTTTACTTACAACACCTCCAGCATTTAGACCTGACCATTTAACCGCTGCAATAAACGCAGATAAACATGTTTTTTGTGAAAAGCCCGTTGCGGTTGATGTGCCCGGGATACGTAAGGTTTTAGATGCGGCAAAAAAAGCCCGGGAGAAAAACCTTTCACTGGTGTCTGGTTTTTGTTTCCGTTACGATCTGCCAAGCAGGGCTACTTTCGGAAGGATTTTAAATGGAGATGTTGGCGACATCAGAACCGTTTCTACATTCAGGAATGGGGCGGGAAATTGGTCAAACCCTCGTCAGCCGGATTGGACCGATCTCACCTATAAAATGCGTAACTGGCATTACCACAGCTGGCTTTCGGGCGATTTTATAACAGAACAGGCAGTTCATAGCCTTGACCTGATGTCGTGGGCAATGGGCGGAAAAATGCCGGTTAGTGCGACAGGGACAGGTGGCAGACAAGTTCGTGTGGATGAAATCTTTGGTAATATATATGACCATTTTGCAATCGAGTATGAGTATGCTAACGGAGTTAAGGGATACCATTTTTGCAGGCAGCAGGAGGGAACATCGCATCGCAACAGCGTAGACGTTTTAGGCTCAGATGGAAATGCAGTTATTAATGTTGGCAGCAAATACGAAATAACCGGGAAAAACAAATGGATTTATAACGGAGAGAAAAACAATATGTACCAAACTCAACATAATGAACTTTTTGCTGGTATAAGAAGTGGAAATCCAATAAACCAGGGCGAAGAAATGGCAAACAGCACTCTGTTGGCGATTTGGGGACGTATGGTTGCATATAGTGGCCAAACGCTGACATTAGAACAGGTCATGAAATCAACCGAAACGCTAGGCCCAAAAATAGAGGATTATCATTGGGATCTTAAATGGGAAGACCATCCGGTAGCTTTGCCTGGTATCACCAAAGTAATTTAACCAACCTAAAACGATAGATATGAAAATATTAAGTGGGATAGGTATGGCC
>NZ_JBFTIZ010000267.1:0-6406 GCF_056395165.1 Pedobacter sp. 10L46_2 | reverse complement strand
GATTAAATCGTGCTCAAAGGTATCTTCTACAGCCAGCGATTTTGTTTGCCTTTCTGGCTGAACGGCGCGGTGGTCAATACCCCTTACAATTGCATAATAGAATTTACCCACCTTACCAAAGTATTTAATCAGGTCCTGTTCAGTGAGTCGTTTAAGATCTGCCCCTGTATGCAACTGCATACTTTTCATTTTTTTTGCGGTGACTTTACCAACGCCAAAAAAACGCTCAACAGGAAGCCTTTCCATAAAGCTTTCGATTTTTGAAGGGCCAATGAACGTTAATCCATCTGGTTTATTCATATCAGACGCAATTTTTGCAACAAATTTACCAGATGATACTCCCGCAGAAGCAGTTAAGTTAAGCTCGTCTTTGATGGCCTGTTTAATTTGTTTAGCTATCTCTAATGCTGAACCTATATTTAACTTATCCTGGGTTACATCAAGATAGGCCTCGTCTAAAGATAATGGTTCGATAAGATCAGTATATCGACTAAAAATCTCTCGGATATGTGTAGATACAGCTTTATAAGCATCAAATCTTGGTCGTACAAATATGATCTCAGGACAAAGCTGAAGTGCCAATAACGTTGTTTATATGTTTTTAAGCAAAACAAAGACATTAATTATGCAAAAAGACTTAAATCCATATGAATTTACTCTCGAAATTAAGGGCGATCCAAGTGCTATAAGAGTGGAAATACCAAAAGAAGGGGATTATATTGTATATGTTAATGGAGAAAGGACCGGGCACATCTATTGCATTAAGGGAAGTAATTCGGTACAGTGGAAAACAACAGATCACATTAGTCAGGAGCTTGTGGATGAAATAGGAAAGCACATTGAAATTTTGGAAAGCAAAATAGGATAATTCTTATATTGCCGCAGAAACCAACTGTTATACTGAGGCAAGTAAGCTATGAAAGAAATTAAATGGGGTATTATAGGTTGCGGAGACGTGACTGAAGTAAAAAGTGGTCCTGCTTTTAATAAAGTTCCTAATTCATCTCTTGTTGCAGTAATGCGAAGAGATGTAGCCAAAGCCCGGGATTATGCATCCAGGCACAATGTGCCTGCATGGTACGATAATGCAGAAAAATTAATTAATGACCCCGAGGTAAATGCTGTTTATATAGCAACCCCACCTTTACAGCATGAGGAGTACACGTTGCTCTCTTTGGCTGCAGGAAAGCCCGTTTATGTAGAAAAACCGATGACGTTAAATACAGAATCGGCTTTGAGAATGAAAAATGCTGCAATTAATTTTAATGTTAAATTATGTGTAGCACATTACCGTAGAGAACAACCTATATTTTTAAAAGTAAAGCAATTATTGTCGGATAAAGTGATTGGCGATATCAGGTTTGTTCAATTGCAAATGCTTCAATCTCCGGCACATAATTTAATTGCCAGTACTGATACTAACTGGCGGCTTGACCCATCTATTTCTGGAGGTGGTCTTTTCCATGATCTTGCACCTCATCAGTTAGATTTGATGATTTATTACTTTGGGAAAGTAAGTAGCTCATCGGGCATTTCAGTAAACCAATCAAAAGAATATTCCGCAGACGATCTTGTTACCGGACAAATTTTATTTGAAAATGGCGTGGTCTTTAATGGGACCTGGTGTTTTACAGTATCAGAAGCTGACAAGAAAGATATTTGCGAAATAACAGGCTCAACTGGGAAAATAAGTTTTCCCGTATTTGGAAATAAGATTACTCTTAAAAAGGATGGTTACGAAGAAGAATTTATTTTTGAAGCATTGCAGCATGTTCAACAACCAATGATTGAGCGTGTAACAGCCTATTTTTTGGGCAAAGGGGATAATCCATGTTCAGCAGAACAGGCAATATTGTCTATGGAGCTAATGGATAGCTTTACAAAAACGGGAAGACTAAAATAATTATCATTTAATTTTATTAAAACTAAAATTATTAGTATTATTGTGCATTAATAAAATATATTATGGTACTAATAAATGATATCTTTTTTGACAAGGTTGAGGTTCCAGGAATATTTGACGATTTAATTAATTCCTCCTGGGTTAAAAGACTTGGCCGGATTCATCAAAGCGGAGCAATCTTTTTGGTTAATCCAAATATTTGTCATACAAGGCTTGAACATTCTATAGGAGTAATGCTGTTGATAAGGCATCTGGGTGGTTCTGAGCTTGAACAAGTTGCCGGGTTGCTACATGATATTTCTCATACAGCATTTTCACATGTTGGCGATTACGTGTTTGATAACACTGAAGAAAACTATCATGAACAGGTTTTTGAAGAGGTGCTACATTCATCAGATATCCCTGAAATTTTATCATGGCATGGATACCATATAGACGATATTATTAAGGGTACTTTTAATATTCTGGAACAAGCAGCACCAAGACTTTGCGCAGATCGGTTGGATTATACTTTAAGAGATTCTTATCACGCCGGACTGGTATCACGAAAGGAAGTTAAAGATTTTATTAAACATCTTGGTGTTGAAGATGGAATAATTGTTATTGAGAATGCTGAAAAAGCGGAGTGGATTAATAATTTATACAAGAAGCTAATTGATGATGTATTTAATTTACCATTACATATTTACGCAAACAGGAAACTTACTGAGCTAATTAAAGTTGGATTACAACGCAACGAACTTGTGCGTAGTGATCTTTTAAAAGATGATACTTATCTGCTTAATAAGATCAGAAGTACTGCCTCAGGATATGAAGGAGTTAAAGCAATTAAACAACAAAGAGGCTTTGACGTGTTTGTTAAAAAGGGGATGGGTTTAAAGATGAAGAACCGTCAGCTAAATGCTTTAATTTAATTCCTTGCCAACCTTAATCCCCTATATGTTTTAATGAGCATTAGTGCCCTGAATGATGTGTGTCTTTCTTTTTGCGAAAAGTTAAATAGAATGCTGTAACCACAATAATTACTGCTAAAGTAACCAATACAATTGTTATTTGAAGACCCTCTGGTGACTGATGTTGTTCCATGATATTAAATTTTGGATGAAGTTAAAAATAAAATAATAGTTCAGCGAAAAAAATATAAAAACCCGGCCGCAAAATCTGCTAACCGGGTATAACTAACCATTAATTTATAATATGAATTATTCTTTCTTTTTTTCTTCGCCCTGAGTAGGAAGTTTAAATGTTTCGACCTTTTTATCTTTGTCATTCGGTTTTTGAACTTCAGCATCACTGGGTAACTTAGCAGAACCAGAAATTGATTTAGCTGTTTTAGCAGTTACATTAGTAGGGGTAGAGATAGATCGGCTACTCTGACTATAATTTTGGAATATCAACGACCTAAAATTCTCTTTTGTATACTGTTTCGGTTTATCGTCGTTCACCTTATTGTTTTGTGGATTTGCAGTCCCGTATTTGAGACCTGCAACATTACCTTTCTTTAGCTGCTCTTTTATACTTTCGCCCGATTTAAATTCCTGCGCGTTTACAGTTAAGTAACCAGACGCTACTAAGGCAATAACTGTTATGCAGCTTATTTTATATAATGTTTTCATGTTTTCGTCTTTAATATGATTATTTTATGCTTACCAGAACTTTGATTTTATTTATTCCTTGATTATCGTAACCTTCAAGTGCTTTTCCTAATACCTGGCCAATTTTAACTTTATCCGGATCAGCTTTCATTGCAACACCAGGGATAGAAGAGGTAACCAAAAGGTCACCTCTTGAAATCGCACCTCCCTCTAAACATACTTTTGTGGGTAATACACCTATTACACCCATTGGAATCTGACCTTTTAAATCGCTGTCTATATGTTCTTCTGTTAATAGTACTCCTGGCTTTGTGGCATACACACCTGCTACCAGACTTGAGTAAGGTGTAGCGGATTTTTCCACTGCCCYGTCTTTAGTGGTAGAAATGATCAGGATGTCGCCTGGTTCATAACTGGAGGTCAGACCTATAGTTTCAAATGATTCTGCAATATCAGCCCCGCCTGTTTGTGTACCACCATTAAAAAAACCTCTTCCTGCAGCATTAATACGTGCCACATTTACTGTTCCTGGATTACCACTTTTAAATACGGCTATATTTCCATTACTATGCTGTTCAACTGTTAGCACGGGATTAATATTTCCATCATTAAAATTAACAAGTCGTGCAGCTCTTCCGTTGCTGAAATTAGGAGTCCATGCAAACAGCGCATTTCCGCTACCATCGGCAGTGGTTTCAACTCCATCACCAGAATTGGATGCATTAGCTGTAACACCATTGCCATTTCCATCGGCAATAGCAATAAGTGCTGGTCCATTACCTGCAGGATTAGATGCGTGGAATAAACCTGCAAAACCTCCTGTGCCAGAAGAAAGTCCATATATCCCTGCGGTGCCAAAGTTAGAAAATATAGAATTTACTTCGCCCTTAACAGCAGGTGAGGTACCGGTTGTACGATCTACTTTAAAATTACCTGCAATACCGTTTCCGGCAGTAGTAACTGTAATAACATCACTTGTATTGTCTTCATTAAAGATGTTGAACCTGCCTGCTCTACCAGTTGCAAATGTAGGAACCCAGGCATAAAGTGCATTACCAGTACCGTTAACACTTGTTTCTACGCCGTTGCCTAGTTTTTCTGCATTGGCAGTTATAGCATTGCCATTTCCATCGGCTAATGAAACTAAAGCCGGACCATTTCCAGCTGGGTTTGAGGCATGAAATAAGCCTGCAAAGCCGCCTGTTCCCGAGGAAATTCCAAATAGCCCTGCAGCTCCGAAGTTTCCGAAAATTGTTTTCACTTCACCTCTTACAGCTGCCGATACACTATTTGTATTATTTACCAGAAAAGATGATGCATTACCTTGTGTATTGTCAGGGATATTTCCGTTACTGTTGGTTTCAACTTCTAGGGTATTCCCTGCAGTATTTGTTTGATTAACATTTTCAAATCTTCCACCCCGACCAGTACTGTTGTTTAGTCCAACTTGTCCAAAAACACCAATGCCATTACCTGATGTATTTGTTGCTATGAAACCTCTAACACCATAGCCACCTCCATCATTCCGCCCTACCACTGCGCCAGCTATATCGCTGGTTGTGCGGCCTACCACAGCTTCGCCAGCACCGTTATTATCCCCAAATATACCTGCGGATATTTGTTCCGATGTAACGCCGTGTACAGCAAAGCCTGATCCTGTGCTACTAAAAACGCCTTTTCCAGATCCTGAACTGGATACATTAATTGCAGTTCCATTACCTAATGTTGAGACATTTAATGCGTTGTTAATATTTGCGTTGTTAAATATTGCAATATTTGCGGGAATACCATTATTACTGGTGGCAGTGAGGCCTGTTCCTGTATTGCTATTAGCATATACACCTGTTCCATTACCGGATGCATTCCCATATACACCAAGGCCGCTAGGTGTTACCCCGTATACACCCCAACCGCTACCAGCTTGCGATCCCCATACGCCGATACCCAAACCGCCAGTGCCATTATTAATACCCCGTATAGCACTTGAAAAACCTCCGGGAGAAGTATTGGAGACAATGCCTCTTATTGAGGCTATACTAGAAGTTGTAGTAGCATTTGAACCTTCTATTGAAGTTCCATCTCCGTTATTATTAATAGAAAATAGGGTGCCCGGATTATTTTCATTTGCATTAAATGGCAATACAAAGCCTCCGCCACCTATAGCACTTGGAGCCCAAGATACACCGTTGAATCTTAATACATCATTTAACACCGGTGCAATCGGATCAATAGGTTTGGTTTGCAATTTTGCTACAACCGGACCTGGATAGGTTCCCGATAAATCGCCACTAGCAGCTACACCATTTATGTCGCCTGCCACTCCCTGAGGACCTTGTGGCCCAACAGGGCCAATTGGGCCTACTGCACCGGGATTACCCATAGCGCCTGCCGGTCCTGGATCCCCTTGATCTCCCTTGTCGCCTTTTAGGCCTTGGGCCCCAGCTGGGCCTACTGCACCGGCGTCTCCTTTGTCTCCCTTCATGCCTTGAGGTCCAATTGGCCCAGCAGGGCCAACAGCACCTGCTGGTCCGGGATCTCCCTGATCTCCTTTAATGCCCTGTGGGCCCGCAATACCTGCAGCTCCTGCTGGCCCAATTGGACCTGCGGGGCCCGTATCTCCTTTGTCACCTTTTGAACCGGCTATGCCCTGAACACCCTGAGTGCCCTGAGGACCGGCCGGCCCGGCGGGGCCAGGGTTCCCTGAAGCTGCGTATAGAGCATAGGGAACACTCATTAACTGAGTACTGCCTAATGCATTGTATGAGCCACCACCAATGGCGAGTTCAACCTTAGCGAACTGGTTGGCATTTTGCCATGGTATAGCAGTAAAGGCACCTGTACCAGGTGTTCCTTTACCTATTTGTAAAGTAAATAACCCTAATTGAATCGTATTTGCAGAATGTTCTTC
>NZ_JBFTIZ010000266.1:0-14854 GCF_056395165.1 Pedobacter sp. 10L46_2 | reverse complement strand
CCTCTAGCTTCTATTAAGGTCGATTTAACAGCGATTTGTTTGTTTGGCTTTTGTTTCAAAGCCAGCCACTCTTTCATTGAAATGGGCCTTGAAAAGTTATTCGTTATAGTTGTAAACAATGCTTTACCGTCTCCTGTATAACTTAATAGATGGCCAGCTAATCGTGGAAAAATAATCTCTTTTTGAGCAGTATCAATTGGAATGTAATTTACAAAACAACCTCGTTCTGGTAGTGCTGTTGATTGATTGATGGTTCTTTTTATTGAAATACCGACTACAACCAATAGGAGTATGGCGAATGCAAAATATTTGATGAGCGTGGTCATACCTTTAAATTCATTCGAAAATATATTTAAAACCAGCTTCTAGCTTGTATAAAACCGACATTGTATACTTTTACTTAGCCAAATCCAAGATCCATTTGATACAATCCGTAGGTTCTACAATTGACCAAGAATGTGGATGTCTTGTTCCGTCGACCCTAAAACCTTTCCCAATGGCGGGAATAAATTCTGCTTTTTTATTTCCGCTTTGCATTAAAAAATTTGTCATTGCCGAAAGATTGGCAGCATTCAAATCATAATAGGTCCTGCCTTTGTTTTTAAGTTGCCAAACTATATCTGGGTCACAGTATAATCTAACAGGAACAGTGATCAAATATTTTGCATTGCCGCCATCGTCTCTGCTTCTTGTAAACATCGAACCTTCCACATATTTTTCAGGAAACTCGTCTGGCGACCCGCCATACTGTTTTTTAAATTCATTTACCAGAAAATGGTCTTCCTGCAATGCTATTTTTTTACTTTGAGATAATTTATCCCCTTCTTTTTCGTACTTAACAATTGCATTTTTTGCGCCGTTGTATAAATCTATTAGATCTACTGGTGGATCTACACCAATTACTGCCAATGGTGTTAAGTAAGTGATGTATTTTGCATTGTGAGACATTTCGGTGTATTGCAGTGCGTTCATCCCGCCTAACGAAAGTCCACTTAAAATAAATTTATTTTTTGGAGCTTTATACTTTGTTACAATATCTTCAAAAGCGGTATCAAAAAAACGTTTTGATGTTGTATCCGTATCTAATGTGTTGTTGTAGTTTGCACTCACTACTACCGACAGAATATTTTTATCGTATGCTTGTTGCATCAAAAATTTATTGCAGCTGATTACATTTTCTGCCGTTTCGCCTGTTGATGGAAATAGAACTAAAACCGCCCGTATTGGGTTTTTAGGAGCGAGTACGTAATAGAAAAGGTTATCATCTTTGCTGATGTTGCCATAAGTCTCAGCCGTGTTTTTAAGGGCTAAAGTTTGTTTTTTAAGGAGAGGTAGATATTGATCATCTAGGTTTAAAAAATCACCATTTACAAAATTGCCAATGGTTTTACCGCCGTTGTTGAAATAGGCTGCACCTTTTCCGTTTAAGGAACCGTTGATAAAAGTTCCTTCAAAACTGGCATATCCAATAATTTCAAATTTTCCTTTCCCGTCAAATTTTCCTTGCTTCATTTCACCTTTGTAGGTAGCTGCCAATTTATTATTTTGAAACCATTGCAAAAAGCCAGCTCCGGATGCAAAATTGTTTTTGCAATTGCCATTCCAAATTAGGCTGTCTGCGGTTGTCGGTTCATCTAACCATATTTTGCAATTTGATTGATGTTCTTTTACAAACTGTCCATTGCCTTGGGCAAAGGAATTTGTGGTAAGTAATGTTAAAAGTCCAAAAAATAGTAATCTCATTTTTTTCTGTTATTTTTGTTTGTGTTACGCCTTTGCATAAATTGAATTTCCCATTTTAAACATACTGCTGGCAGCAGTTATAAATTTTCATAAGTTTTATTTGATACTTTATAAAGGTTCTTAACTTCGGGAGTACCATCTTCCTGTTTCTTAACCCATCACTTTTGCTTATCAAAACTTTGATTATGATCAGACCGAAGAAAGCATTTGCCTCAAGAACAAGAATCAAGCCTGGCTCCTCAGTTATTACCGGGAATTAAGGATGAACTCGCGGTAGATAATTGCCTCTATTCCTATACCAAAAGTGCAATTAAAAATTCTGGTTTTCCAGAGAACCAACAAAAGTAAATATCCACAAATTCGAGCGACCTACAGGAATACTTTAACCACGCGGGTGTTTTGCAAGATGTACTTTTGTATACACAAAAGAATCTTGCGCCCTTGAGGTCGGGCATTTTTCTCGGAACTCGAAAATGCTGAAGACAAAATAAAAGCAAGATTATGTCTAGAAAAAAAACTAAGAATCCAGAGCAGCTATTTTATAAAACCTTTAACTTTCAAATCTTCCACTATAGGCTCAATAAGTAATAAAAAGGCTTTTAAATATTCAAAGTAGTCCCGCTGATCGGTACATACCGGGATCGAACACTTCGATTCCGGTTTTTTATATCTTTCTAACGCCTAAATATTCTTCAAACTGTGTTCAAAGTATTTCTGCTGAACCTCATTTTCTTTGGGTGTTATGAGCGGGCTTCACCCAAGTAAGCCGTCTGTGCTATAAAACAGCCGGCTCTTGATCAGATTTAATAGTCTTTCCTGCCTCTTTTTGGGGTTTTAGTTATGTTTGGAATGAAAACCAAATAGTCGTAACCTTTTATAATTCTTTCCAGCTCCAAATTCTCTACTTTAAGCTTCTTTTTAGAGATTGCTTGTTTCAAGGGGCTTAAATCATAGGTATACCAATTGTCATCTTTTACGACGGTTAAGAAAGATTTATATTGATCTAAATCAGCCAATGTTTCACCTTCTTCTTTTYCGATGAGCATAATGTGTAATGACTTCCGGTAATTTGCCTCTTCGATATTGGAAACCAGGTTTCCAATATCGAATACTTCCATTAAACTCTCTCCTTTAGGCAGGTGATTAGCACCAAATTTGAAAAGATTC
The DNA here is from genome assembly GCF_056395165.1 of Pedobacter sp. 10L46_2. Classification (NCBI taxonomy): domain Bacteria; kingdom Pseudomonadati; phylum Bacteroidota; class Sphingobacteriia; order Sphingobacteriales; family Sphingobacteriaceae; genus Pedobacter; species Pedobacter sp. 10L46_2. The sequence continues at coordinate 11,944 of NZ_JBFTIZ010000266.1, read as the reverse complement.
TTCTTGTCTTTCCATTCAGGTAGTTTTTCAAGAACCAGGTGCTTCATGTATTGAACTCTTAAAGGGTGAATTCGACTTAAATACTCAATGCATTCATTTTTGCCAAACAATCGTCAGAGAACAAATAGAATGTGGTGTTATTTTTTGTGTCATAAGCAGCGGAATTAGCGATCATCTGCTTATAAATTTCTTTTGCTTTAGCATTTTTGGTTTGTTTCCTCAATTCCGAAAGCAGTAATCGGTCTGAAAATAAACTAATTTGATCAGCTCCATATAGTTTGATATTCTGCTGAAGTATGTTTTTGAATAAATCAAACTCAGCTTCACCTTGTAAAAAAGATAAAGCTGAACCTGATTCATTACGGAATTTGTCCAGTTCAGCTGAGGATAAGGATTTAATTTTTGTTGATATTGTGTTGATTGTATATGGATCAATTTCTAGAATATAGTTGTCGAACTTAATATTATTAATAATCGCATTTGTGAAGTAAGGGACTTCATCGGTGAAATGCAGCTCGCCCAATAACACAGAATTGTTTTTGCTGATTTCATCCTGTAGGGTAATCCATCCTTTTCCTTCGAAAGTGTTGTTATTGTTTTTTTTAAAGGTGGAGTAGTTTTTTTGAATTAAACTATCCATTAGAGCGGTTTGTGCGTAACTGAAATTGGCAATAAACAGAGTTAGAATTAGTAGTTTGGTTTTCTTCATTTGTTTTTTTTAGGAAGATACAATAAATTGAATTTATCACCCTGATGATTCAATAATATACCTCCAGATATTCCTTTCCGCGACGAAAACCTCAGGAGTAAACTGCATGTGCTGGCAGATTTCCATTAACTTGTTGTTATGCTCTCAAGCAAATATAACACGAATATCGCCCAAGTGGTTCTGCGATGTTTAATCCAAAAAGAAGTCGTGGTTATTCCGAAATCAGCAAATATGAAAAGGATTAATGAAAATTTCAATGCACTTGACTTAGAGTTGTCTGCCGATGATCTGACAGCCATCAAATCGTTAGATAAAGGCATCGGATTAATTTATAGTGTTTAAAAAACGTTTGAAAATCTGACTACAACAATTACCAATCCAACTACTTTTTACAGCGCGACAATCAAGAATTTTGTACTTGAAATTTAAGTCAGTTTTAGAAATAATTAAATAAAGGATTATGCAAAAGAGAAAATTAGGAAATAGTGGATTAGAAGTTTCCACATTAGGCTTTGGCTGTATGGGTTTAAACTTCTTGGATGGCAAGGGTCTTGATAAAAAAGATGCCATCACACTACTATGCAACGCAGTTGAAAGAGGTATTACATTTTTTGATACCGCAGAAGCCTACGGACCTTACACCAATGAAGAAATTGTTGGCGAGGCATTACAGCCTTATAGAAAAGACGTAGTAATCGCCACAAAATTTGGTTGTAAGGATGCCAGACCAGCGGTAGGTTTAGACAGCAGACCCGCAACTATCAGAGCCGTAACCGAAGCATCTCTGAAAAGATTAAAGACAGATTACATCGATTTGTTGTATCAGCACAGAGTTGACCCTAATGTTCCGATAGAAGATGTTGCAGGAACAGTGAAAGACCTGATACAGGAAGGCAAAGTAAAATATTTCGGTTTATCGGAAGCAAGTGTTAAAACTATTCGAAGAGCACATTCAATTCTACCTGTAACAGCATTACAAAGCGAATACTCTTTGTTTTGGCGTGAGCCAGAAAATGAAATCATACCAACCTTGGAAGAGTTAGGAATTGGTTTCGTTCCCTTCAGTCCTTTGGGTAAAGGCTTCCTTACAGGTGTAATAAACAAAAAATTAGAGGATATCGACCGTAGAAACATTATTCCTCGTTTCAGCGAAGAAAATATAAAGGCAAATCTGGCTTTAGTGGACGCACTCTCTGAGATTGCTAAACAAAAGAATGTTACGACCGGACAATTAGCATTGGCCTGGCTTTTAGCTCAAAAGCCTTGGATAGCACCAATCCCCGGGACTACAAAATTGCATCGTTTAGAGGAAAACATTGGCAGTACAAATATTGTATTAACAACCGATGAACTTGCAAAAATTGACACAACAGTAAATGGAATTACACTTGTGGGCGACCGCTATCCGGAATTTTTAGAAAAACAAATAGACAAATAAAAACGAACAGCAATGGAAAATATTAAAGGGAAAGTTGTAGCCATTACAGGTGCAAGCAGCGGAATGGGCAAAGCCATTGCAATAGAATTAGCAAAAAATGGTGCCAAGGTTGTTTTGGGTGCAAGACGAACAGAACAATTACAACAACTTGTTGAAGAAGTTAAAAATAAAGGTGGTGAAGCCACCTTTGCTCAAATTGATGTAAAGGATAAAGCCGATCTAGTTAGGTTGGTAAATACGGCAGTTGAGCAATATGGAAAATTAGATGCCGTTGTAAATAATGCAGGTGTCAGTCAATTAAGCCGTATTGACGAATTGGATATTGACGGTTGGGAAGAAATGATCGACATTAACCTGAAAGGCGTTTTGTATGGGATGGCCGCTGCAATTCCTATTTTCAAACAACAACGATCGGGACATATCGTTAATATCATTTCTACTTCAGGAATAAAGATTGTCCCAATGCAGGGCGTTTATGCAGGAACTAAAAATGCCATTCGCACGATTGCAGAGGCGTTTCGTCAAGAGTCAGATGGAAACATACGCATTACAGGCATTTCGCCCGGAATTGTGAAAACAGATTTTGCAAACAACATAAAAAATGAAGAAATGAAAACAGCTGTCCAAAAGGGAATGGAACAGATTGCCATAGATCCCATAGCTATTGCCAATGCTGTAATTTATGCAATAAGCCAACCTAACGATGTTGAAATTGGCGATATTGTTATTCGTCCGTCAAAACAAAATTGATTAAATTCGTAAACCAAAAATGCAACAACAATCTAATATCAATCACATTAAAAGTATATCGCAATTGGTGCGGATATTGGGATTTCCTGCACCATTGCACCCGCTGATTGCATTGGTTGACTATAATAATGTTTCGATTGAAATGTTTCCAAAAGGGCAAAAAGTAAGTCTTGATTTCTACAAGATTTCCTTTAAGCCTACATTTACAGGACACATAAAATACGGACAGGGATATTACGATTTTGAAGAAGGCGGATTAGCATTTTTGAAACCAAAACAAATTGTTTTTTCACCGGAAGACGTAGAAAGCTATGAAGGTATCGCTTTGTATTTTCATCCGGACTTTATCCGAAATTATCCATTAGGAAAAACAATAAATCAATACGGCTTTTTCTCTTACGATGTTTCAGAGGCCTTATTTCTATCAGCAAAAGAAAAAGAAATTATAGCCAATTTATTTGCTACAATAGCCAATGAATTAGACAACAATATTGACAGTTTCAGCCAGGATGTTTTGGTGTCGCAAATAGAATTGTTATTGAATTATAGCAATCGTTTTTACAACAGGCAATTTATCACGAGGAAAGCAATCAATCACGACATCATAACTTCTTTGGACGAACTTTTAAACAGCTATTTTGGAGAAGAAAACAGTCTGAAAAATGGCTTGCCATCAGTGAAATACATCAGTACAGAATTAAAGCTATCGCAACGCTATTTGAGTGACATGTTGAGTTCATTGACAGGGCTTAACACACAACAATACATTCAGAACGCAATCATAGAAAAAGCTAAAGAAAAATTATCAACTACAAATCTTTCCGTTTCGGAAATTGCTTATGAATTGGGCTTTGAACATTCACAATCGTTTAGTAAACTTTTCAAGACAAAGACAAATGTTTCGCCTTTGGAGTTCAGACATTCATTTAATTAAAGACGGTAAAACCATTTGATTTTGGGGAATTGAGCATTAGTATTGCTAATTTAGAGGGTGGCCCGAGAACTGCCAGCTAAAAAACTGAAGTTAATGATAAAGTGGAAACGAATGAAAATGTGGTGGTTGCAGTAGACTAATCTCATAGTAAAAGGCTCACATAGGGATCAAATAAATAAGTCTAATTGTTGAAGCTAGTTATTGATGAAAAGAGCCTGCATATAATCATCTCTTTTTTTCTAAATCAATCAATTATTGGCTCAATGAGCGATAAAAAGCGTTCCATATGTTCAAAGTATTCCTATTCCACGGTACAAACCCCTCTCTAAAGCACTTAGAGAGGGGTTTTTGGTTTTATATTTTGTAATGTGCCTCCATTGCACAGAAAAGAAGATTTTACAGTTCGATCTCGGGTGGTGAAGTATGGTTCAATCATGTTATCTTTACAAAAGAGATGGAATAAACTTATTTTTATAGATTAAGTAAAATGCAGTTTGAACCGAGTAAAAAGCTAGTGCCATTTATCAGGCATTATTTATTATTGCATACCAATGAGTTGGAGGAGATGACATATCGTTTGTTTTCTGACGGACAACCAGGCATAGTCGTTCCGCTGACTAAAAATATGCTGATCAGCACGAGTGATTATCCATTTGGAGATCAATTGCCATCGATGTTTATTTATGGCCAAATGTCTGCCTATAGAGATCTTAAAATTCAGGGTCAAATGGCTTTGTTGGTTGTTGTATTACGCCCATTTGCACTTAATTTATTATTTGGGATGTCTGCTGATGAGCTAAATGATGGGATATTTCTTCCCACTGATCTTATCGGAGCTGAGGCGATTCCGTTTGAACGAAAGGCGGCGAAAAGTAAAAGTCTTCATGAGGTAATTGACACCATAGAAAGCTTTCTCCTTGAGCGTTTCCAAAAAAGCAACGGTTTGAATCCTGATCTGCTTTTTAGCCTTGAAATCATCAATAAACATGAGGGGCTTATTAGAATGGAAAACTTGCTGAAGGAACTACAAATGAGTGAGCGACAGCTGGAAAGACTCTATCGTAGGCAGATTGGTGTTTCACCAAAAAAGTTCATGAATGTAATTCGTTTCCAGCACTTTTTAAAGATCTTCAGAGATCTTTCTGCAGAAAGCAAATTGACTACTGCGGTTTATAAAGCTGGTTATTATGATCAATCTCACCTGAACAATTATTTCAAGACAATGACCGGTATTACACCGATGGAATACAGGTTAAATGTCAATAAGCTTGCAATTAATTTTATGCGGTTTTAGGGCTGAATCTTCATTTCCATCAATATAGTTTTTAGTTATATGTATATGGTTGTCGGAATTTTCCAATCATTGTTGAAGGCCGAGGGATAATTTTGTGTCATGAAAAAAATAAAAATAGCTACTGCGCAATTTGAAAACAAAAGTGGCGACAAGGAGTATAATCTTAAAATGATTGAACAGCTTTCCGAACAGGCAGCAAAGGATGGGGCTGATGTTATTAGTTTTCATGAATGTTCGATTACAGGTTATACGTTTGCAAGGAACCTTAGCTATGAGCAAATGTTAGTGCTTAGTGAAAGCATACCAAATGGACCGAGCGTAGCTGCTCTCATTGGATTTGCAAAGAAATATGGAATTGTTATTCTCGCAGGTCTATTTGAGAAAGATGAAAATAATGAACTCTATAAAGCATATGTATGTGTAGATGGAAACGGCTTAATCTCTAGTCACCGCAAGTTACACCCGTTCATTAATCCCTATATCAAGCCGGGGTCTGCCTATACTGTATTTGAATTGCAAGGCTGGAAATGTGGGATTTTAATTTGCTACGATAATAACATTATTGAGTATTTTCAAATCCTATTGGAATGGACGACGATCAGTTGAAAAATGGTTGTTCCATGATTTTGGATCCGTTTGGTGAGATCATAGCGGAATGCAGATCTTTAGATAATGAAATTTCAGTGGCGGAACTAGATCCTGAAAAACTTACCGATGCGGGTGGCTCAAGATATATTATGGCCAGAAGACCGGCGCTATATGCGGACGTCATAGGTAAAAAACATAAAAGTGAGCATAAAGTTTCATGGCTGAAGTGAATCCTTGCTTTGCTTCTGGGATGCTTCTGACTTGCTTCTGGACTGTTTCAGTATCAAATTCGTATCAACGTCTTAGCAACTTCGGTGTATCTTCATCTCAGAACGGACGTGCATCAAAGTTGCTAAGAAGATATATCGGAGAAGTATCGAAGTTGATACTGAAGCAAGCACTGCCGAACCATAATGTGGTGTCTAACTGGATACTGGGATTAAATTCTTCGAGTCTATATTGGCGAAGAGCTGCATTGCTACATCGTAGTTGCATCAGCTTCTAATAAGGATACGAGTAAGCGTGTTTACTTAAAAATTTAATACATTTATTTGACAGGGATGTATAATTTAACATACAAATACCTGAGCGCTATCAGTATTATCTAATCAGTACTTGCCAACTTTATTTCTTTTTTTGAGGGTTAAAAATGCCATTATCTTTTAAAGCTGCTCGTTTGGCATGATAAGTGTAAATTATTATTGAAAAATTAATCCTCAATCTATTTCTATGAAAAAAACCTCTTCTTTCGTAGCGTTGTGCTTAATCGGCATTGCTACATTCGCTTCTCCTTTAATTTCTACTGCTGCTGCTAAGCAGTGTAACGCAGCACTTACGGTAACTTATGTGTATCCAGATGGTTCTGTTTACGGCTCTTATACTTACTATGGTAGTGGTGCAACCTGCGGAGCCGCAATGGATGCTGCAAGAGCACGTCAAAATGCCGTAGAGGCAGCGGTAAATGACGACCCATCAAGCCCTATTCACGTTTATTAAGCCCCAAGAAACCTTAACGGTTTAATTACCCTTATTATAAAACGTATTTAGGCTTTATTCTACTGTTTGAAAACAAAAAGATGAGTGCTGCTTTGTAAAAGGAGAACTCATCTTTTTTAAATTATACCCACCTCTCATATCCTTACAATTTATGTATCAAAACAAATCGACTCTAAGCTTTGCTTTTATATTGTGCTTTTTAACGTTTGAGATAAACCTACCTAAAAATTTATCTAACACCATAGTAGCAGACGGAGATAATAGTTTCGTGGAAACGAAAGTTCTGAAAAATAGCAAGCCCATATTTGTTTACAAAGATTTCAGCAAAAATGAACTTCAACTTTCAGACTTTATAGAGCGTAATATTTATTTGATTAAGGATACACTGGCTAATTTTAAGTGGACAATAACTAAGGAAAAGAAAAAAATATTAAACTATAGCTGTACACGGGCAACTACCAACTTTAGAGGGCGTCAATTTGAAGTTTGGTTTACCGACGCCATTTCTGTACCAAATGGACCATGGAAGTTCTGCGGACTGCCCGGTTTAATCATTGTTGCAAAAGATTTAGAAGGGAAATATAATTATGAACTTACCGGCATTAATCTAAAAGCAGTATTCGACCCCAAAATAATCAGTATTCCCTTTTCTTATTCAAAAGAGAAGGCTGTAAGCCATGCCTATTTTATTGCAGCTTATAAAAAACGTGTTGCCCAAAATGCAGCGCTATCGAGGGCAAGTGAGCAGCAGAATAGCAGTGGGGGAAGCTCGTCTTTCACAGTAACTTTACCGCCCAAAATGGAAAAACTTTAGTTGTTTTGAAATTTGTATTTTCACTCTTATTTATTTTAATATCTTTTGCCGGTTTCGGGCAAAAATTAACTTTAAATGGTAAGGTTACTACTGGCGGGCAGCCGCTTGCATATGCAACTTTGCAGTTAAAAACAGCAGACAGTACTATCCTTTCTTATACAAACAGCAATACCAATGGGCTCTTCGTTTTAGAAGCGAATTTAGGCGGTGCGAAATTTATATACTTAATAGCCAGTTACATCGGTCTAAAAACCGATACACTAAAATTAGAATCGAGTACCTTTAACGGCAATGTAATTAGTCATAACTTCGAATTACTTGATGACCCAAAACAATTAGAGCAAATAAACATTAAGGCTGAAAAACCGACTGTAGCAATTCATAATGATACGACCAGTTTTAACGTAGCTAAATTAACAACCGCGGAGGATAAGAACATTGAAAGTGTGATCAGAAAAATGCCAGGCATGTCTGTAAGTAAAGATGGCACGATCACTTATAACCAACAAAAAATCACCAAGGTTTTATTAGAGGGGGACGATATGACGGGTGAGAATTATAAAACCATAACCCAAAATTTGAAACCCCAGCTTGTAGAACAGGTACAAGCAATAGAGAATTATATCGAAGATGACCTATTGAATGGAATAATAAGCTCTGATGAGGTTGTCTTAAATCTTAAATTAAAAAACAATAAAAGTATTTTAGGGAGTGCAGATCTGGCGGTTGGCATCAATAAAAGAAACGATGTGTCTGCCAATGTGGTTTCTCTATACAAAAGAATTAAGGCCTTCTCTTACATAAGCAATAACAATACGGGCAAATACCAGGAAGATTTGTTAAGCCTTAATAGTAAAACAGCATACAACAACTCAAACGGCAAGTTAATTAATCATGCTATAGGAGATACTAACCCATTCGACAACAATAACTTTCGTCTTAATAACACGCTTTCAGGAAGTCTTTCTGCTGTGAGCCATGCTAATAAAAACCTTAAACTTACATTCGGTGCTTATGCAATCCGCAATAAGCTTTCTGATGAACGATCTAACACGCAAATTTTCCTTGGCCCAGAACCTATAACTACCGAAGACCGGGAAACAAGGTCTTCTAACGACAAGAATTATCAAATAGAGTTGGGTGTACAACAAAGAATTGGCAGGGCTTCTCGCTTATCCTCTGCCATATCCTATACTTTTAAACCCTCAACTTACGCCTCTCTGGATACTTCCTTTTTTAATGCTGAAACTGAAAATCTGGTCAATCAAAGTCAGGAGGATAAGGTTAAATCATTTAAGGGAGAAATAAGTTATGTTCAAAAAGCCAATGCATCTACTGCATTTGTGGCCACAATGACTACCCTTAACCAGAAAATTGAGCAAAGCTACGGATCAATTTCTGATCTATACAGTCAAATTCCTTTATTTAACGGTGCCAAAAATCTGCTTCAAAATGCTTCGAATACGCTAAATACAGTTACGGTTGATGCTCAACTACTAAAAAAATCGGGATACAACTATTTCTACTTAAATGGGGGAGGTAACATTAAACAAACACAAACCTTTACTAATCTTTATAGGGTAGATAATTTTAATCAAACCCTTCTTGGAGAAGATTTTCAAAATGATGTTGTTACGGATAGTCGGTTACTTTATCTAGCGGCGAAATATACTTTCGATAACAAAATTATCAAAGTGCAGGGTTTATTAAGGGGAAACATAAAACATATTAGTGTGTATGAGCAGGATAGCACCTACTTTTACTTACAGCCAGAACTCAACATCACTGCTAAATTAAGTGATTATCAGCAGCTGTCCTTAAATTACAAAATTCAGAATACCTCCACGGATGATTTTGATTATTACAAAAACAGTTTGGTAACAGATGTTAGGAATATCAATACAGGTTTAGATCGTATATATTACTTTAACAGCCATATCATACGGGCATACTATAACAACAGATCTTTTTCTGATAAATATTTTTCATTTCAGTTATCGGGCAATGCAAGCTATAGCGCATCAGGTTTTCTTACCGCTAATTATTTTGATAATACCTTGTTTTACACGCAACTGGATTTTTATAAGGGGATAAAAAAATTAGGAGGAAATGCTGTTTTTCAAAAATTTATCCCGGTTATTTCTACAGATTTCACCTTAAATTTTGGTCGATCCAAAACCAATTATTACGCATCAATTAGCAATCAAATAAATAATTATACTAATTTCAATAACGCATTTGATTTTAAGCTATCTACGGGCTTTAAATTTCCATTGAACTTTTCAGGACAATTTCAATATATCAAAGATGCCACTTATTTAGCCGATAATAGGATAAACAATAACATTGTCCGTAAATATTCTGCTGCTTCAAGGATTAAATTTGGTGGTGGTTTAACACAACTGGTTTCTTTTGACCTATATCAGCTTAACAAAACGAATTATCATATATTGAATTCGGAGCTCATATATCAGCCTAAAAACACACGCTTAAAATACAGCATTATAGGTAAAAACCTTTTTGATGTAAAAACACTAGTTAATAATTATGTCAGCAATGTTGTAAAATCTACTAGTAGTGCCTCGTTGTTGGGCAGGTACGTAATGTTTAATCTTTCATTGGCCATTGGCCAATAGTGTAGCAGTAATGTTCTATGATTTCGGTATTGCAGACTTCTATCCCTAGCTACTAGCCTAGAAAGTCTGGAGGATAGGTTTTCTGATTATATTTTAGGTCTATTTCTTTTAAAAATTCTCTTCGCTTGTCGTTTAATTCAGGAACTGGCAGAATCTGACCCGGCAATACAGGTACGCCTATTTCCTTAAATAGATTTTCCAGTCCTGCCGGTACCACCGTGCAGAGTAAGCGTGCATGGTTTTCAGAGATGTTTTTAAAACAGTGTACCGCCCCACCAAAGGGTATATTTACAAAGCCATCTTTACCAACAGTTTGCTTACCTGCTTCTGTTTTAAATTCCACTTCTCCTTCCAGAACGTGGAACATTTCCTGAGTTTCGGGATGGGAGTGGGGTGGTGGGCCTCCACCTGGAGGAACAGTCATTTCAATAACAGCATAGTTGCCATTGGTCTGATCTCCGGAGATTACAATTCTGTAATTGCCACCAGCTATCGCTAATGTTTCTCCTTCATCGCTACTGATAATCTTTACATTAGAATCCATATTATCTTCGATTTCCACTAAACATTTGATTAAAGTTAAAAAATGTTTTACGCACTACCAGGTGGCAATCAACTAAATTGAGGATACTTATCTCGACCGCTTTTTGTTCCCTTTGTTATACCACATTAAAAAGCCTGTGATGGGCATGCCGGCACAGATTAATGAAACAAAGAAAGCAAGTAGCTTGGTTGGGATGCCCGCATAGGCTCCGGTATGAATGTCGTAATTCATACTTCTGAATTTCTCACCACCCTTTACGTCCTGATCGCCGTACTTCATTAACAGTTTGCCGTTGTTACGGTCAAAATAATACCATTCGAACAGGTGTGTACGATTTTTGGCAAGCCGTACCTGAACATCCATTGGATCTGTATTCTTTTCGCGGAAGCGGATCGATAGTATATCTGCTTGAGGATGCAATTGGAAAAGATGAGTAATAGCGCTATCTGTTGACTGAGGATGGTAGGTCTCGTTGGGCGTAGATAATGGAATAATGCGCTTTTCAGCAGCTTTTCCGCCATTGGCCAGGAACTGAACAGACTGATCAGCCCAGGGAAAAGCGAAGACCAAACCTGTTACACAGATCAGAATCGCTGGAATCAGGATATAAAAGCCCGATACATTGTGTAAATCATAAATTCGTCGCTTTATTCCTACATTACGCTTAATTACAAGCCCTTTTTTGAAGGCTTTTGTCTTCCATTTCCGAGGAAACCACAGAATCAGACCGCTCAACAATAAAACAAAAAAGCATAGCGCCGAAATTCCTGTTACCATGCCGCCAACTGAGTCACCCAATAGTAGGTTCATGTGCAGGTTCAACACCAGTTGAAAGAATTCATTTCGCGTGTCTTCCACGTATACTACTTTTCCATTGTAGGGGTTCACATAAACCCTGTAATAATATTTGTAGTAGTTCCAGTGTCCGATGGCTTTCTTATCCGTTAGCGATGCACGAAATATCCAGGTGTGGCCTTTAGCAGGATAGATCTCACTGCGGGTAATCTTAACATCCGGCCCAAGCGCTTTTTGCGCCTGATTGCGCAGCTCACTGAAATTTAAAAAGTTGCGATTCCCCTCAGCTTCTACATAATATCGCTTATGATAAAAGTATTCTTTTAGTTCATCCGAAAAGACATTTATACAACCAGTTATACTACTCAGCTTCTACATAATATCGCTTATGATAAAAGTATTCTTTTAGTTCATCCGAAAAGACATTTATACAACCAGTTATACTA
>NZ_JBFTIZ010000265.1:5876-11376 GCF_056395165.1 Pedobacter sp. 10L46_2 | reverse complement strand
TCTGAGACAGGATCAAAGAAAAATTGGCACCAGGATAAAAATAGCTTCTTTGCGCGCTTGGCAGGGTTGAACTCCAATCGTTTCTTGCATTCAAAGTCAAATAAGCAAAAGAATTATATCCCAAAGTGGCAGAGGCATAAGCACCGAAAAGCCTGCGCTGCTTACTGGTCTGACTGCTCGTTGGGGCGTTCCCTGAGTTATCAATCTGATATAAGCCAGGGATCAACAGATCTTCAATACCGGTATATAAAACTCTTGAACCCCTGTCATTGAAGTTTAAGCCGATCAATCCCGTTACATTAAATTGATCGGAGAATTTCTGATCAAATAGCGCATTGAGCTTGGAATCAAACTCAAAATATTTTTCTGAACCATCAACAACATTTCCAACACTTGCCTGCCTAACGATTTGCTCATCGTTACCACCTCCAGACCATGAACCCTGAGTTGGTGAATTCTTAGCATTCCAAATCTTATCGACGATATTACTCACATCAACGCCTTGCTGAAATTGAAGCGTCAGCCATTCTAATGGTTTTATTTTCAGATCAAGGTTGCCATAGAACCTGTCGCTTTTAAATGTCGCACCATTCTCAAAAACTGAATAATATGGATTTTGTGTAAAAGGACTATAGAAGCCATCTACATCAAAGTATTTATTGTTGTAGTCTTTAAATTTTGAGATTTCGAAATTAACCGGAATCTGTAGAATATCCTCATAAAAAGAAGAGCCCACCCCTGAATTCGCCTGACCAGTCTGTACTGTCCTGGTGTTCTTTCCAAGATAGTTTAAACCTGCAGTAATGGATAGGTCTTTAAACTTAGTAGAACCATTCAAACTTATTGTATTTCTTTTATATACATCACTGGAGCCTGGCAAAATGCCGTTGCTGTTTACATTTCCGTAAGAAAGTCTAAATGTCGACTGATCTGTACCCCCGCTAAAAGAGATTGTATTATTGTACTCCTGACTGGTATCAAAAGCATCTCTGAAACTATTTTTAGCTGCGGCAAAGGTCTGAGACAAACGCTTTCCATCAACTTTAGATCCCCAATCCCGCGTTTGCCCATCAAATCTTGCTCCCCAGCTACCATTTTCAGCAATCCAACTTTCATACGCAAAACCCTGTCCATATTTATCCTGTAGCTTAGGTACATTTGTTACCTGCGAAAAGGCTGCAGCTGAAGTGAGGTCTACCTTGAAAGCACCTGCTTTTCCTTTTTTAGTAGTAATTAAAATGACACCATTGGATGCCCGCGATCCATATAAGGAACTTGCCGCAGCCCCTTTTAGAATACTAATCGTCTCAATATCTCCGGGATTGATGTCATTGGCAGCATTACCAAAATCATAATTCTCTTTTAAATCTCCAAGACTATTGACCGGGGAGGCATCTCCGGGCCTCGAATTGTTTACTGGAACACCATCAATAACATATAAGGGCTGATTGTTACCAGCGATAGAAGAGAATCCCCGAATTACCGTCTTGCTGGATCCGCCGGGTGAGCCTGAAGTAGCGGAGATATCTACACCGGCAACCTTACCTTGTAGACCCGACATTAAATTTACCGGGGAAGCCCTATTGATTTCGTCCCCACCTACCTGTGCAACGGAATAGCCATTTGTCCGGCTAGCCCTGTTGATACCAAATGCTGTTACGACCACTTCTGTTAGCGATTTATTTTCACTGCTTAGTATCACATTAATGACCAGTTCATTACCGACAGTTTTAGTTTGTCCAACATATCCAACGTAAGCAAACTCAAGGATAGCACTACTTGCAGCTTCAAGAATATATTTCCCATCGGGTCCCGTTACCGTCCCCTGCTGTTTTCCTCTGACTTTTACACTGACACCCGGTAGCGGTCCACCGCCATCGGAGTCAGTCACTTTTCCTGATATTTTCTTGTCTTGGGCAACTGCACCATAACAGAAAAGCAATAGGAAGATCATTTTCAATAGTAATCTTTGTTTCATGCTTTAGTTTTTGAATAAATAATATTTAGTTAGGCCCACCATACCTCAGGCCAGGCAGGCAAATTAGCTGCTTGCAGAAAAACAAAGTATCCAAAAAACACCTATTGCGCTGGCGATGAAAGTTGCCATATCATTTTTGCATCTCAAGCAGAATGGACCGCAGTCATCTTGTTAATTTCCGTGTGTCCTATTGACTTTCTTACTATTTTGAAAACCGCAGAAGTTAACAAACGAATTGCCCAGAAAAACTTTGTACAATATGGCTTACGGAATCCAACTACGCTAATACTGGAAATCATCGCTTAGTCAGATACGAGTTTCGCTTTACAGTTGCTGCGAGCTGCTCCTTTAACGCTATATCTTTTTCTGCTAAAACCGTATCATTAGACATTAACGGTATGTGCTTATCCCAGTAATACCTGAGAGATAGGTGATTTAAGCAGTTTTACGAAATCAACTTGAGGAATTGCAAAAACAGTGAAACTTAGATATCCCTGTAGTCTTACTTTTCAGCTACTTAAATCAGCAATATGTCTACAAAAACCACGATTCAGACGACCATTAATTAAAACCAATTAACGAAAATAGAAATTTGCGCCCGAATGCGGCTTTACAAGCAAATTGGTGAATGTAACTGCATTGAAGTTGAATATGAGAACTATTAAAACTATCTGTTTTGCATTTTTTCTTGCCCTAACATATCACCATGTTTCTGCACAACAACTATCAATGTTCGAGATTACTGGACAATTATCCAACCTCAAACCAGATCAGCTCAGCGGCATTAGTGTAAATTTAATAAAAGCTGAGACGAAAAAGCTGGTAAAAATTGAGTTTCCAGATACTGCCGGAAAATTCATTTTTAATCAAATAGAAAAAGGAAATTACCATGTTGTCGTTAAAAGTCTTGCTTTCAAGAATTATGAATCTAACCTCATTGTTTTGACTCAAAATTTTAATCTCGGTGATCTTCACCTTGTTGCCAAGGTACATGCATTAGATGAAGTAAATATCGTTGGTAATAAGCCTTTCATCCAACAACAACATGATAAAACAGTATTGAATGTCGCAAGTTCCATTGCCGCCACAGGAAGCAATGCACTAGACCTACTTAGTAAAGCACCCGGTGTTAATGTAGATCCCAGCGAAAATATATCGATGAGAGGAAAACCGGGTGTTTTGGTGATGGTCGATGGAAAATTACTCCCTATATCTGGACAAGAGCTATCAACTATATTAAAAAGTATCTCTGGGGATCAAATTGATAGAATAGAATTAATTACTAGTCCATCTGCTAAATATGATGCGTCAGGAAACTCAGGGATTATTGACATTAGATTGAAAAAGGGCCTTAAAGAGGGTCTCAATGGTAATTTAGCAGTTAGTTTCGGCCAAGGTGTATATAACAAAGTAAATCCATCTGCTAATGTTAATCTAAAAATTGGAAAATTAAACTTATTTGGTTCTTATACCTATTCACTCAACAATGACTTTGTAGATTTAGCCATGCAACGATTTTTTTCAGCTGCAGGAACCATTACTGGAGGTAATTCTTATCAAAATTATTTCAAGATGAATATGAACAACCATAACGTCCGGTTAGGTGGGGATTTAAACATTAGCGAAAACGTAATTGTCGGATTTATAGCCAATGGTATTTTTATAGCTGGAGAGCTGGGCAGCAATAGTAAAGCACAATCTTTTGATGCGAATCAAAATAGCACCGGCTATTTTAATACCACAGGTATATTACAGCCTGTACGTAATAACGAAAGTATCAATTTCAACTACAAGCACACACTGGATAAAGAAGGTCAGTCTATTAGTTTAGATTTAGATTATGCTGATTATGGAGCAATAGGCCTACAAGATTACCTTACCACTTACTCGGACAACAACGGAATTAAAAATAAAGACGATTATATTTTACATGGCGATCTGAATGGTGACCTTAAAATTAAATCCTTTAAAAGTGATTATAGCAAAAAATTAAAATCCCTTGATATAAAATTAGATCTTGGCTTAAAAAGTAGCTTCGTTACGACCAAAGACAATATTGCTTTTTATAATCTGGTTAATAAAACCAGCACTTTAGATGTAGATAAGAGCAATAATTTCAATTATAAAGAATGGATAAATGCCATCTACATTAACGCTTCCAAAAAATGGGAAAAAATAAATGCTCAATTCGGATTGAGGTTAGAACGAACTCAGGCAGAAGGTATACAGTTAACCAATCTCTCTCAATTTGAACGTAAATACCTTCAACTATTTCCAAGTATACAGTTTGGTTATAATTTAAGCAAAGTCCATGAGCTAAATATAKCCCTTACCCGAAGGATCAATAGGCCAACTTACCAACAGTTAAATCCATTTAAAGTGTTTTTAGATCCACTCACGTCTTCTACCGGAAATCCATTACTCAACCCCGAAATCACCACCTCATTTGAACTAAGTCATACATGGGGAGGGAAATATCTTACCAAATTTGGGTACAGCATAACCACAGATAAAATTCTTTCTATACTTTCTCCTGATGTTAAGCCCAGCTCAATCATACAAACAGGTAGAAACTTAGCCCGGTATGACTATTATACTTTAAGCTTTAGTGCACCGATTACAATTGGCAAATGGTTAACCAGCAATGTCAATGCGTTGGTGTATTATGGAAAGTACAGCGGCAATATTGCAAATACCGACATAGGAAACAATAGGGTTACTTTTAGCTTAACTAGTACGAACATGATTACTTTCAATTCCAATACCAGTTTGGAAATTAATGGTAAATATGACAGCAGACGATACTATGGTATCATGGATATTAAACCGACTTGGTATACTGGCCTAGCAATTCAAAGACAAATTTTAGCAAAAAAAGCCAGTTTAAAATTAAACATTACTGACGTTTTTTATACCAGAAAAACCAATGCCAGTAACATACTAACTGGTTACACCGAATTTTTCCGGCAAAAAGGAGACTCCAGAGTAGGCACGTTTTCATTTAGCTATAAATTTGGGAGTAATAAATCTTCAAATACTAAAAAACAAACTGGAGGTGCAGAAGATGAAAAGAGAAGAGCTAACTAGCTGATAAGACAAACAACCTTAATGATGTAACACCCAAAATTAAAATAGATGAAACAGAAGTACACGAGCCAACGACTAGAATTAAGTAGACTTTCCCTATCAGACAGTGAGTTCATACAACAATTAGTTAATACGCCTGGCTGGTTAAAATTTATAGGCGAAAGAAATGTGAAATCAATAGCTATGGCAATTGAGTATGTAGATAAAATTATCCAAAACCCAATTTTATATTACTGGACTGTACGGTACAACGATATACCTATTGGGATCATAACCATCATTCAACGTGACTATCTACCACTTCAAGATTTTGGTTTCGCCTTTTTACCACAATATGAAAAACAGGGTTTCGCTTTTGAAGCTGCAACAGCGGTGTTAAACGATTTCAAGACAATTGAAAACCATCCTGAGCTTTTGGCTACAACGGTGCCAGCG
>NZ_JBFTIZ010000265.1:0-5846 GCF_056395165.1 Pedobacter sp. 10L46_2 | reverse complement strand
ATTGTTAGAAAAGCTAGGATTTGGGCTTAAAGAAAAAATAGTGGCAAATGACGTACCCTTATTGCTTTACAAGTTAAACGACGACTGAAAAATTATATCACAAAAATCGTTGAACAATTAGTAATCCGTCGACAGAACACAGCCTTATATCTATGTTATAGCGTTAAATTTTTCGATTATAGTAAATTCGGCCAAATTTGTGGTCTAATTTAATGGAGAATAAAATATCAAACCATCTTTTACTATGGTTTTTCTGCGCATTGATCCTAACCGGAATATACTCAATTGGCCTACCTAGTTTTTATGTAGCGGCAATTGTCATTCTGCTATTGCTGCCGGTCCATATCATTTACTATTATAGTGTAACGATTTGGCTGATACCCCAAAACTTGAACAAGAAGAAATGCAGCGTCTTAATCCTAGGTATATTAGCCTGTTGCATCTTCTGTACGCTGCTATTTCGAATTATGGAAATCACCATAGTAGATCCTTACATCTTAAAGAAGATGCAGGCACAATCTCCAGGTTTCAAATGGAAAAAGCTGAATGGTACTTTTATAGAACAGCTGATCAACCCCATTTATTTAATCAATGCACTAGAACAAAGCAATACGGTAATTTGGATTGCCATATCTATTAAATATTTTAAAATCTGGTTTGAAAGAAGGCAGGTTGTACTTCAATCGGAGGTCGATTTTCTAAAAGCAAAACTTAATCCTCATTTCCTGTTCAATACGCTTAATAATCTATATGCATTGACCTTGATTAAATCTCCAGAATCTCCTAAAATAGTACTTGGCTTGTCCAGTATTTTAAGATATATGCTTAATGAATGTCATCACTCAAGTGTACCGTTAAAAAGGGATATCGAAATTTTAAACAGCTATGTTGAACTTGAAAAAATTAGGTACGACGATCGATTAGATCTTTCTTTTAGTATTAATGGAGAAATTCTAGAACAAAGAATCCCCCCTCTTTTAATGTTCCCCCTAGTAGAGAATGCTTTTAGGGAAGGTATAAGCGAGACTATCGAAGATCCCTGGATAAATATTAACTTGGAAATCAAAGGCTGTAATATTAAATTTAAGGTATCTCATAGTTTACCCAAATTTAAACCCTTAAGTCAAACAGACACCTTTGAGCTCAATGGGCTTAAAAACCTACATAAAAAATTAGAGGCACAATTTTCTGGCGGTTATGAATTGAAGATGCATGAAGGAGAAGAAATGTCGATAGCAATTATGCAATTAGACCTCACAAAACAGTATTAAGATGAAGATCAAAACATTAATTGTGGATGATGAGCCACATGCCATTGAAGTAATTGAGAGCCATATATCAAACTTCTCAGAACTTGATATTGTTGCAAAATGTAGTAATGCCATTGAAGCTTTTAAAATTTTGCAGCAAACAAAAGTAGATCTTATTTTTTTAGACATAAAAATGCCGGGTCTAACAGGAACTGATTTTATCAGGAATCTTAAAAATCCGCCAAAAGTAATCTTCACGACTGCCTTTGAAAATTATGCACTCGAAGGTTTCGACTTAAATGCTATCGACTATTTATTAAAACCCATTGGATTTGATCGGTTTCTTAAAGCTATTGAAAAGTTATTCACCTTACAAAAAGCCAATTACCAAAAAATAAGCTTGGTTGAAAAACCTGCAGAACAAAAAACAGATACTTTTCTTTATCTAAGAGTAGAACGAAAAATGGTAAAAGTGAATGTAAGTGACATCTATTGGATTGAGAGCTTAAAAGACTACATCAAAGTTGTGCTCAAAGATAAAGTCTTAATCTCAAAACAAATGATCAGTGTAATAGAAGATCTTTTGCCTGAAGATAAATTTGTACGAATCCATCGTTCATTTATTGTTTCCTTATCAAAAGTTGAAAGTTTCCATTCCTATTCTGTAGAACTTTTGGGTAAAGAAATTCCAATTGGCAGAAACTATAAAGCAGCATGCCATAAAAGATTGAGAGAATTGTAAAAATTAGCCCATCTTAAAAATCACATTTCTGTTCGCCTTTATTTTTATCTGGTCATTACTATCCATCAAGTAGTTTCTTCCATCTATTAGTGATTTTCTTGAATTTCGATACTTTAAGGGAAGCGTACAATATTGTTCATTGGCCGAAGTGTTAACTTGCCTGATGCGCTCCTTTCCAAGGATCCTTTCAAAAGAAATACAGCATCATTTTGCATCGTTTGAACTACGGATAAGTTACGGATCCTAAGGCTTGATTTTGTTTACCCAACATATCAAAAATAAAATTCTCTTCATCCTGGTTAATTTCACTTAGTGATTTGAGATCAAATTTTAGCTTATTCAGAAACGGAACAAGATTGCATAGTTGCTATTTTACTTCGATAACGCATTAGCAAAAAAAAGGGGTAGAAAAACAAGTACAACACAGACAGTGTTATTTTACTTAATTTACTCAGCCTGAAACTATTTCTATACCTATTTAATAAATAAAGCATGAGTGGCAATGGTGGTATACCTGCCTTATTGGTTTTGCCCTCATTGGCCAAATTAGTCAATGTATTCAAAAATGCCTCTGTTTGTAACGGCGGAAAAATCTTCCAACTTACCATTGTATCTAAATAGCCCGAATTCCACATGCTATGATGAACACCAGGCTCAATACAAAATTCCTCTCCTTTTTTGTAAATCTTTATCTCTGCATTCATTCTTACGGTTAACTCTCCGGCTAAAACGTTAAATACTTCTTTTTGTATAGGGTGGTAATGCAGTGGCGGCTCATCAGAAAAAGCAGCATATACCGCTTCCATTTCTAATAGCCCATTATTTGCGTCTTTATTACTTTTAATAAACTTAATGACCTGACCTGTTGCTTGGTTTGTAATCTGATAATTTGCCGACATAAATTGCAGTTGAATTAGTTAATTAGTTTTTCAAATTTTCATATTGTGGAAATCTATATCAACAAAAAATGACATAAACGATAAACTAAACTCCGAAATGCCAATTCTTGTCGCCAAAATGCATTATCTAACTGATTGTTCTTGATGCAGCACTTTAAAACATCAAAAGACCAATCAAAGTTATTTTGCAATCTATACCAAATGAATAGAAAAACCGCTCTGAGAGCGGAGTTTGAATACAGCGGTCAACATCTAATCATAGCATTCTTAAACTGGACTCCTTAACCTTGATGAAATTATTGTTTGGGAAAAATTCCTATACATGGCTTTATCTGAAATTCCAGAAGATCAAAGCAGCCCTAAAATACTTGTAAATCTCTATGGATTTACGGCTGAAAGTTTCGATGTGCACAAAAGATTCGGGACCATTGTACCAACCGTATTAGCTAGTTAAGGCTGGGAAGTTGGTCATGTGAACCCATTTGAAGAAAGCGGCACTATAACTCTTACCAATTACAATAGAATAGAATAATGTGTTACAGCTGCACACGTACACCACGATAAAAGTAAAACAGATAAGTATAGTGAGCTTTTAATAGCGAGAATGAACAGTTTTACACTTTATCTCCTTGCGAGATGTAGATCATAAATTACAACTATCGCTCAGACAAAATTAGGATTTGCAGATTTAGCAGCAAGAAAAAACCAAGGACTATTTGTTCGGGTATGGCAATATCAAAAGAGAGGATAAAAAACATCCAACAATACCAAAGGCCTTTGAACGAACACTAGGGCAATACTTAAGGATATTACCCTATGAACACCATACAGCTAGTTAACAATAATATTCAATATCAGAAATTCAATTAAGTCACCCTTGAATTCTTTATCACTCAACTTGAAACAAAGCCTTTCTATATTTAAGAGGTGATAATTTAAATTGTGCCTTGAAAACTCTTATAAATGAGCTGGTAGATTCATAACCAACAGCAAATGCAATTTCATTAATGGGACCATTTTCAGTACTCAATAAATTCTTAGCTCGGTTTAATCTCGTTAGCATTAAGTACTGATAAGGCGACATGCCGAATACCTGCTTAAAAGTTCGCAACAAATGGTTAACGGACAAAAATGATGCGCTTGCGACATCCTCCAAATTGAAATTTCTGTTATAATTATTACTAATAAATTCCTTGGCCAGACAAACTCGTTTAAAAATCTCTTTTTTTGTATCTGCACGCACACAATCTAATGCATCTACAGATGCCTTGTAATTTTTATAATATGCTGAATAGTAAATCTTGAGAAAATGACGGATATATTCATTCATCAAGGTTTCATCTTCATTTTTCGCCTGAATCTGTTTATACATATTTAGGAGGTTATACTGCATATCACCAGCAAGGGGATAAATCGATTGGTAAGGAAAGGCCTCCTGCGGTAGCATAGTGCCAACAAAAAAGTCATCATCAACTCCGTTTTCTGTTTTAAAAGCACTTAAAAACTCCTTTGTAATTGATATCGACAAAACTTTCACCATTTCATCAGATTCAACAGCACTTGTATAGTCAGTATCAGGTGCCAATAGCATAAAATTATCCGGAAAAAGCATAATCTCCTTTCTTCTAAACTTGAAGTACTGCTGCCCACTTAAAACCGCCTTAATTGTAAAATGCTCTTCCTTCTTTTGCCAGCTGTTACTTGACATACTTCTAATATCAATTGAATTTTTATTGGCAAACTCTTTATGTATTTTCATCCTTGTTACAGTATTTTTTTCTCATAAATACGCTCTTCCAGCAAAGTGAATACGTTACCATAAGGGTCTATAAATTCAGCTTCCAAACCTTTGTCATTGTAATCAGGCACTTTTGCAAATACAACACCATTTGCTTTTAACTGCAAATAATCTTTAATACAATCTGTTGTGTTTAATACCAGATTCATGCCCTTGACAACCTGTTCCGATTCGATGAGAATGATCCCCATACCAATTGCCACATTACAAAATGCCACATGGTTTTGCATTAAATCAATAATGGGATAGGCTTGTTCAAAACCAAGTACATCTCGATAGAATACACTTCCTTCTTCTAATTTGCTTACATAAATAAAAACGTATTTAACACTCAATTCCATTTTATGATCTATTTAAACAACTACGTTCTTTAAGCAACGAAGTATTTTATTAGATGAAATTACTGCCTTCGATAAAAAAAGAATAGGAATAGAGATATGTGCTATTGGAAAACAGACCAAAGACAAAAAGATAGTCATAAAAGACATCTGTCATCAAAAGCCAGCCATTATTAGGTAAAACCATGTTGTACATCTATAGAATAGTATGATATATCTACAGAAAGACATGAGCCTTAAGGCAATTAAATGCAACTACTGCTTATAAGTTTTATCAGAATGAAAAATTGAGATAATTAAGCCGAACAGACCCGCGGATAAAAAGCAGCCACGCAGCACAATTGCGTTTATCCATTCTGATTGGAGTGAGCTCCAAGAGTTGCTTCCAATTGGATAGTTTTTAAAGGCAGTATTGATCGGGATATTGATTTGAACAGCAATGATCAAATCGACGACAATAGTTATCAAGGCAATTGTAGTGGCCAGAAATGCAAAACTTTTATAGCGCGCCCTCATAAAAACTAAAGATCCGATACCAAAAATCAAAGACATAGCATATAAAGACATGAGCCTTGAGCCGATGACTCCATCTAATAGGTTACGCTGTTCAGCAAACGTAGCTGTGTTCACCTGTTGAAGTGCTGTGGCATTGCCTAGCATATAAAAAATGCCTTGAGAACTCAGCACAGTTACCAAGATTAAAAATACTGACCGAAAGATTGTTAAAATCATAACCTATAGATTTAAATGAAACACTGTTTATTAATAGATAAAAGGATAAATGCTATTGCTCCAAATCCATCGTCAATACCCAAATAG
>NZ_JBFTIZ010000264.1:0-5854 GCF_056395165.1 Pedobacter sp. 10L46_2 | reverse complement strand
TCCTAAGTATGCTCCATGTCCTTTATTAATAAACATGGTTACTGCTGGCAACAAAGGGATTAAATCTGGTGAGGGCTTCTATAACTATTCTGAAGGTGTTAAAGAAGCCAAAGTTGCCGCCAAGTTTAGTATATAGTTAGTATTTAGTAGGTAGTACTTAGTATTTAGATTAAAGGAAAGCTACAGAATAGAATTTAATATATCTGATTTTAAATGTATTTTTGGATGTTTAACACCATGTCTAAGTACTAAATACTAAGTACTAAATACTATATTAAAAATAAATGAACGAAAATCTTGATCCTTCTTCTGAAAGCCTATCTCCTATTGAACGTGATATAGAGAAAGTGCTGCGTCCGCAAGTTTTTGAGGACTTTACAGGACAAGAGAAAATTATGGAAAACCTCAAAATCTTTGTAAAAGCTGCAAAGTTAAGAGGAGAACCATTAGACCATGTTTTATTACACGGCCCCCCGGGTTTAGGTAAAACAACACTTTCTCACATCATTGCAAATGAGATGGGTGTAGGCATTAAAATAACGTCGGGACCTGTTTTGGATAAACCTGGTGATCTGGCAGGGCTACTTACAAATCTGGATACTGGCGACATCCTATTTATTGATGAGATTCACAGATTGAGTCCACTAGTTGAAGAGTATTTATACTCTGCAATGGAAGACTATAAGATTGATATCATGCTGGAAAGCGGACCCAATGCCCGTTCAGTTCAAATCAGTCTGAATCCTTTTACCTTAGTAGGTGCAACTACCCGTTCTGGTTTGCTAACTGCACCTTTAAGGGCGAGGTTTGGAATTAATTCCAGATTGGCTTATTACGACGCAAAGTTACTTACAACCATAGTTTTAAGATCATCTGATATTCTAAAAACACCAATTACTGAGGAAGGTGCTTACGAAATAGCACGCAGAAGCCGTGGTACACCTCGTATTGCCAACGCATTATTGAGACGGACACGGGATTTTGCCCAGATTAAAGGCAACGGAAAGATCGATACTGAGATTGCTCGCTATGCACTTAATGCCCTAAATGTTGATGAGCATGGTTTGGACGAAATGGACAATAAAATTCTTACCACCATTATAGATAAATTTAAAGGTGGGCCTGTTGGCTTAAAAACGATTGCTACCGCAGTTGGGGATGATGAAGGAACCATTGAGGAAGTTTATGAACCTTTTCTGATACAAGAAGGGTTTTTAATGCGTACCTCTCGTGGCCGTGAAGCAACTGAAGCAGCATACAAGCATTTGAAAAGAAATTTTCCTGGCCAAACAGGTAAATTATTCTGATCATTATACTTCATTAGCCTTTAAAAAACAGCCAATAGATTAACAAAGCAACAACAAGAATGGGAATTATCCATTTTAATACTGGGGCAGCCCCGTTTTTATCGTATTCGTCTACAGCCTGACGTGAAGGTCCCGGATCATCCTGATGCTTTGAGTAGTTCGTCTCAATTGGCTTATGAGGTTTTAGTGGATCCTCTGAATGTTTAACATCTGCATTATCCATAATATTAAGTTTTAGTTACTTAATAAACAATTAAAGAACTTAAAGGTTTGATAAGCAAAGATTATCTTTGCATTTCATGAACAGTAATTCTGCAAAATACAGCAAAATGATTAAGGATGAAGCCATTCGCTTAGGCTTCATGCAATGCGGTATTGCCAAAGCTGAATTTCTTGAAGAGGAAGCGCCAAGGCTCGAGAAATGGCTGAATAACAATTACCATGGAGAAATGGCCTACATGGAGAATCATTTTGATAAACGCCTGGACCCAAGATTATTGGTTGACGATTCAAAATCCGTAATATCGCTAACACTAAACTATTTCCCGGAAGAGCAACAGAGTGATCCTGATGCACCAAAAATATCCAAGTATGCTTATGGTACAGATTACCATCTGGTAATTAAAGACAAGCTGTTTCAATTGCTCAATTTCATTTCAGAAGAGATTGGCGAGGTTAATGGGCGCGCTTTTGTAGATTCCGCCCCTGTTCTGGATCGCGCATGGGCAAAACGTGCAGGCATTGGATGGATCGGAAAAAACAGTAACCTGATCAGTAAAAAAAGTGGTTCATTCTTCTTTCTGGCCGAACTTATTGTAGACTTAGACCTGGAATATGATAATGCTTTTGAGACCGACCATTGCGGAACATGTACCAAATGTATAGACGCCTGTCCTACCGATGCAATATTATCTCCCTTTATTATTGATGCAAAGAAGTGTATTTCTTATTTAACGATAGAGTTAAGGGATGAAATCCCTAATACTTTTAATGATAAGATGGAGAACTGGATGTTCGGATGTGATATTTGTCAGGACGTATGCCCCTGGAACAGATTTTCCGTACCTCACTCTGAGCCGAAGTTTCAGCCTAAAGAAAACCTGTTAAACATGAAACGGGAAGACTGGCTCGACATTACTGAAGATGTATTTAAAAATATATTTAAGAACTCGGCGGTTAAAAGGACTAAATTCAAAGGACTTACCAGGAATATAGATTTCATAAAAAAACTGCCTGATAATTAATTCAGGCAGTTTTTTCTATTTCCCGAACTTCATTTTTAGCTGTTCCAACATATCGTTAGTCACATCAACTGCGGGTTTTTCCTTTTTAGGCTGAGGCTTAAATGCCGGCTTTGCCTGGTTTGGGTTAGGCTTATTTGCTACATGCGGTTGTGCCTGCTTAGGAGCCTGCGACTGTTGCCCTTGTTGTTGCTGTTTCTCAAGTTTAAGCTTTTCCTTCTTTTTATTCCATCTATCCCAAATTTCACCAAGCTTTTTCTTTGTATATAAAGGAAAATCACCTTGTTTCATCCAGGCATAGTAACTAGGTTCAGTATCAAAAACCTGCTCTACAGTTTTGCCCTTGTGCTTTCCGAAATTGAAAATCTCTTCATTATCTTCATTAAAAACCATTCGGCCTGCAAAATCCACAGGTTTATTCATATTTGTAAAAGTATGAAGGGCATCAACACTGTTCTGAACCGGTTTGGATATGTTACCTTGTTTATCCTCGAATTCTGTGTCCTTATAGCGCTCAATTTGAGCCAATAAGACATGATAAGTGGCAGTGATATCTGCTTCTGCAGAATGCGCATTTACAATATCTTTATCACAGTAGAATTTATAGGCGGCACGTAAGGTACGTTGCTCCATTTGATGGAATATATTCTGAACATCTACAAACTTCCTGTCGGACATATCAAAATCCACTCCTGCCCTTAGAAACTCTTCAAGCAATACAGGAATATCAAATCTGTTTGAGTTATATCCTGCTAAATCAGCATCTCCAATAAAATCAGAAAGTTCTTGTGCTACATCTTTAAATGTTGGCTCGTTTGCAATATCCTTATCATAAATTCCATGAATTAAAGATGATTGCAGAGGAATAGGCATTTCTGGATTAATACGTAGCGTTTTAATTACTTCCGAACCATCAGGCATGGCTTTTAGTATGGCAATTTCTACGATACGATCGGCACCAACATTAACTCCGGTAGTTTCTAAATCAAAAAAAGCAAGCGGACGATTTAAATATAATTTCATTTCTAACATTTTGTAGCTCTTCAAAAGTCGTAAAAATCATCCATTAAACCTTAACTTATTTGATAATGCATTAAATTCTGAAACAAATGGTTTTAATGTATATTTTTATTTCCTTTGCTGTATCAATACTGCTATATAATATCGCTCCATTATGAAACTTTTTTCCATTGCGCTTCTTTTATCGTTTTTTTCGATTAGTCATTCTTATGCTCAGGATTTTGAGTATGCAAGAATTACAGGAAGTGATATTGAATTAAAAAACACGCAACTAGATAGCAATGCTAATGCTATGGTTATCAGAGAATTTGGCACTACAGCCGTACAGCTGGATAATGCAACCGGTAAAACCTACATTGATTTTGAATATCATGTACGCATTAAAATATTTAATAAAGAAGGTTTTAACCATGGAAATATTGTAATTCCATTGAGGATATATCGGGATGATGAAGATGAAATTAAAGAACTAAAAGCCACTACGATAAATATTGTAAATGGTCAGCTGGTTAAAACTGAGCTGGATAAGAAACAAGTATTCAATGAGAAAAAGAACAAATACGTTTCGCTAACAAAATTTACGATGCCCAACTTAATGGATGGAAGCATTATTGAATATAGCTACCGACTGCATTCGCCTTATATCTTCAACTTTAAAACATGGGAATTTCAATCAGACATCCCAAAGTTACACAGCGAATATATAGCCAATATCCCTGCTATCTATAATTACAATGTTTCGTTAAGAGGGGCGCAGAAACTTACCAAGCAGAATGCAGAAATAAAGAAGGAATGTTTAATGATTGCAGGAAATAAGATTGACTGTTCAAAAATGACCTATATTATGAAGGACGTTCCGGCATTGATTGAAGAGGATTATATGACTGCCCCAAGTAACTTCAGATCGGCCATTTACTATGAGCTTTCTGACTATGTTATGCTTAATGGTGGCAAAAAAAGCATCACTAAGACCTGGAAAGATGTTGATTATGAATTAAATTCAGACAAATCATTTGGCACTCAAATGAAGCGAAAAGATGTTTTTAAAGAGCTGATGCCTCAAATATTGGGCAAAGCCAGCGATGATTTAAGCAAGGCAAAAGCCATTTATAATTACATTAGGAAGAATATAAAAATGAATGGTTTCATTGGTATTTACAGTGAGAATAACATTAAAACCGCTCTTGAAAAGCACTCTGGAAATACCGGAGATATAAATTTAGCATTAATTGCTGCTTTAAGCGCCGCAGATCTGGATGCTGAAGCCGTAATATTATCAACCAGGGCAAATGGGGTAGTTAACAACCTTTATCCGGTGATCAGCGATTTTAATTATGTGGTTGCAAAGGTTAATATTGGCGATAAAAGCTATTTACTGGATGCAACAGAACCCCTGTTACCATTCGGCCTGCTTCCATTACATTGTATAAATGGAAATGGCAGGGTTATTAATTTAAAGAAACCATCTTACTGGTACGATTTAAAAGCCAGTCAAAAAGAGTCTACAAAGTATGTCCTTAATGCGGAATTAACTGCAGATGGAAAACTAAAGGGCAAACTAACTACTTACTCATTAGGGTATGCTGCACTTAAAAAACGCCAGCGCATTGTAGCAGCCAACTCTGTAGATGAGTATGTAGAAAAGTTAGACGAACAAATGCCCGGAATAAACATATTAAAACATTCAATAGAAAATGTAGATAGCCTGGACAACACGCTGGTAGAAGACTATGAGATTGAAATGAAGGTCTTTGACAATTTAAATGCCGATCAATCATACTTTAATCCATTCTTTATTAATCGTATTACTAAAAACCCATTCAATTTAAATGAAAGGACTTATCCTGTTGATATGGGGGCGGCAAGCGAAGAAAGGATCACCATGATCATTAAACTTCCTGCTAATATTTCTGTAATTGATAAACCGAAAGATATGTCGATGGCGCTGACAGAAAATGGCGGGAAATATCTTGCCTCAACATCAATGCAAGACGATTCTTTTGTTTTCAATGAGATGCTTCAATTCAATAAACCTATTTACGAATCTGAGGATTACTTGTCATTGAAAGAATTTTATAGCCGTATTATACAATCGCAAAAAACTGATATTGTATTTAAAAAAACCAAGTAAATGCTGAAGAGATTATTACTTCTGATTTTTATTGCTGTTGCCTTTAAGGGATACGCTCAGGAGCAACCAGATTATAATGTAGAAAACATTCCTTCTGCATTAAAAAGTCGTGCTAATGCCGTAGTCAGAAACATGGAGACTACCGTAGATATGCG
>NZ_JBFTIZ010000263.1:0-5867 GCF_056395165.1 Pedobacter sp. 10L46_2 | reverse complement strand
AGATCCTCGAATGCAATTGGCGAAACGATGGCCAATTGAGGAGTAGAAACACCGTTGTACTGCTGTTTTAAAGTATGTTTAATAAAGGCATCAAGTTCGGCCTTGTAATTTTCAAGGCCCTTTGGCCCTTCAAAAGATTCATTGTATCCAAAGAACGCAATAACTACATCGGCTTTTAGTCTGGTAAGCCATTGATCTTCGGTTTCAAAATGACCCTCGCTATCTGAATTGTTGGCAAGCTCTGTTTGGAATTTTTCTGCTCCAGGAAAGGCCCATGGCGACACTCTGCTGGCATGTGGCCGGAAACCAGGAGTATTCCCTCCATCACACATATTTCTTATATACAAGTTGAGCTCTGGATATCGCAAATGCATTTCTGTTTCGAAATGTCCATAGTTCATCATTCTTGATCCCAAATTGTTTCCTATAAGGACAATGTGAGTCCCTTTCTTTAATTGGAGCGGAGTAGTGCTTGTTGGTGTGAATTGCAGGGTAAAGAGCGCAATTACAACACCCGCCAAAATTGTAAGAGTAACCTTGGTTCTCTTTTTTGCGAATCTGATCATCTGATATTATATAGTACCTAACAAGTACTAAATATAACTTTTTATGCTATACAATTTAACAGTGTCTTAATAAATTCAAGAATTGAGTTGTTATAACTATCAATACTATCAGTCTGAATTGAAATTCTAATTAGTTCTTTGATCTAAAAGATCATATTTGCTTGCTTATCGGTTTTATTTGAATCATTTGTAACTTCTTCGTGATGTCTCTCTGACAGTAGAACTATTTATTCCTAATTTTAATCACAGACTTACACTTCATAAAAAATTACAACAATGAAAACACTTCCCCAAATCGCCATATTGGATGATTATCAAAATGTAGCTTTTTCATTTGGCGATTGGACCAACGTTCATAAAAAGGCCGACATTACCGTATTCAATCACCATATGGCTTCGCAAGAAGAAGTTATACGGACCTTGCAGCCATTTCAGGCCATCTGTGTAATGCGCGAAAGGACACCTTTGTCAAGAGAAATCTTATCTAGTTTACCTAATTTGAAGCTTATTGTTTCAACAGGCAGACGTAATGCCTCCATAGATGCAAAAGCTGCAGAAGAATTGGGGATTGCCATTTCAATTACCGGATATCATGCTAGTGGCGCGCCGGAAATAACCTGGGCACTATTGCTGGCAATGGCAAGAAATGTTGTTGCAGAATCGACAGCTTTAAGAGAGGGTAACTGGCAAAGAGAAGTGGGGGTGGATTTAAAAGGGAAAATTATTGGGGTTATTGGTTTAGGCAATATTGGAAGTACAATAGCTCGTTATGCAAAGGCTTTTGAGATGGAGGTGATTGCCTGGAGTGAAAACCTTACTTTAGAGAAGGCAAATGAACATGGCGTAAGACTGGTTAGTAAAGAAGAACTATTTAAAACGGCCGACTTTGTGACCCTACATTTAGTATTAAGCTCGCGCTCCAGAAACATTGTAACTTCATCAGAACTTAATTTAATGAAATCAACTGCTTACCTTATCAATACATCGAGAGGCCCCCTTGTAAATGAGGCTGACTTGATTAATGTATTGGTAAACAATAAAATTGCAGGAGCGGCTTTAGATGTTTACGATACTGAACCACTGCCAGCTGAGCATCCTTTTCGTAGGCTAGATAATGTGTTGGCTACACCTCATATTGGTTATGTAACAAAGGATACTTACAAGATCTTTTATGAGGATACCATTAGTAGACTAGAAGAATGGTTGTCATAATTTACCCCTTTTATTGTCGGTTATGCCCATCATAGAATCTGTTTAAGTATAGTATCTTAGTATAAGTAAATATTTAAACCTTTAGACTATGAAAAATTTAATTTATCCTTGTTWAACCATCAGAGGTAAGATTGCAGAAGCATCAGATTTTTATATCCAGACTTTTGGAGAAGGAAAAATCAGTCAAACCTCTCCATTCGTGATACAAATTGAATTAAGCGGACAAAAGTTTATGTTGCTTAATGATGGGCCAACTTCATCACCTAACCCATCCATTTCATTCATGGTCATCTGCGAAAGCGAAGAAGAAACAGAAAGATACTGGAATAAATTGATGGAAGGTGGCAGTGCCTTAATGGCGCTTGATAGCTACGATTGGAGCCCTAAATATGGCTGGGTACAAGATAAATATGGTGTATCTTGGCAGGTGTACACCGGAGATAAAAGTCAGACTCCTCAAAAGTTTTGTCCTACATTAATGTTTACAGGTGATAACGCTGGTAAAGCAGAAAAAGCAGTTCATTTTTACACGGACCTGTTTCCTCAATCCAATATCCAGGGCGTGCTAAAATATAGTAAGGAAGATGATGATAATGAAGAATTTGTAAAGCATGCCCAATTTAAGATCAAGGATTTTGTAGCTATGGCGATGGATAGTTCAGCCAATCATGGTTTTGGTTTTACTGATGTAATATCTTTGGTTGTGGAATGTGAAAATCAGGAAGAAATTGATAAATACTGGGGTCAGTTAACGGCCAATGGAGGTAAAGAAGTGGCCTGTGGCTGGTTAACTGACCCGTTTGGGATAAGCTGGCAAATTATACCTAAAGCATTAAGTAAATTGGTTAGCGATCCTGTTCGTGGCCAGAGGGTAATGGGGGCATTAATGAAAATGAAAAAACTGATAATTGCAGATTTAGAAAATGCGTAACAATATATATAATCGTAGAAGAAAATCAGAGGTTTTCTTCTACGATTATTTTTTTAACCAGATTCAGTTCAATTTATTAATTTAAGTTTACAGGTATTGTTTTAGTTATAGTGGGAACTGATAGACCGTTTTCATAAAATTTGACGGTTAAAGTTGCCGTCTTTGAAGGAAGAGTTCCAGTAGTAAAAGTAATTGTATTTAATCCAACCGTAGAGGTCTCTAAAATTGCCTTGTTTTTTGTCGGATAAGATATAGCCCAATTTTTATTTGTACCTAATAGCTCTGATAACTCACCAGCATCAGCTGTTACTTCCACTCTGAATTTTAGAGCGCTCTCAACTAAATTAGCGGATATTTCAAATATATTATTGTTAAGCGTAGTAGTAGTCGAATTCAGGATGTTTTTACCTTTGTATATCGTTGAACCCAGTGCTGGATATTCGATTAAATCAAAGGATTTGATGTAAGAAGTTGATTTTTTAAATTGATCCAAATAGCTAAGATTTATTTTATTAAGTATAGAATCCGGATATAGTGCAGTGTATTTAGCTTTTACCTGATTGATTACCTTGGTCGTATCTAAATAATATAGGTGAGTCATGATACTATTACCCAAAGAAACATCGTTCAGCAGACCATCAGTTTTTAAATCTTCTGCAATATCGTTTAGAATTTCAGTCAGCTCACCGTCTGATCTAAACCCAACTAGCATTGTGGATAACGAGAGCAAAATATTACTTCTACTTGAGGATCCAATTAGATTTACCTTTTCTGCTCTTTTAATCCCAGGGTTTTGAATACCAAAAACACTCAAAACTTCATTTACTGATTGAATTTTTGCATCATTAAAGGACTTTCCCTGATCAATTAAGTATTTTACCCTTGGTTCTTCCAGAGCAGTAAGAATGTTGACATTGACTGCTTCAGACGTATTGATCTTTACAAGACCGGATAATGATATTTGAGAGGAGGAGTTCTTACCTGATACTTCGTTGAAATAGAAGCCAGAAGAAACAACTCTAACATTTTTGCCCTTAAGATTTTTAACCCTCAGACTAAATGATCCATAATTATCGGTAATTGTACTATTAAAACTTCTGCCTGTTTGAGTTAATGTTGAGTCCATCTCGAATAGATATAAAATTGAACCTTTTAAGAATCCGCCCTTTTCAATTTTTCCATTTATTTCTTGTGTGCTCTCTCCATTTTTCAATTCTTCTAAATCGGCGGCCATCTTTGTTATTGCCGATTGTAATTCCCTTGTAGCTGTCGCAGTGGCTTTTTGTTCGGTATCAATTTTATTTATCGTTTCACCTAATTGAGTGATTGTAGTTTTTAAAGACTCTAGTTGTATAATAGTAGCTGCTTGTTGAAGCGATGTTTTTAAGTTAGCTATGTCAACAGAATTGGTAACTCCGCCATTTTTTATTTCATTAGTAAGGGTCGATAGGTCAGATGTTAGAGCTTTTAAGGAATTAATCTCATCGGAGTTTAGTTTACCTTGTTGTTGCAAAATGGTAAGATTAGAATTGATATTGCCAATTTGATTTTCGATACCAGAAACTCTAGACTCTAATTCAGCGATCTGCCTTTTAAGATCTTCATCATTTTTTTTGCACGAAATTAATAGCGATAAGCTTGTTGCAAGAAATAAAAAGGCAATAATTTTATAAGATTTTGAGAGCATATGTTTTTTTCCGTAAAAATATATATTTATTCAATAAAATAGCTTAATAATGAAAATATTTTAATCGACTTAAACTATCGTTCCTTAATGTATTTGTGAGAATATTAACAATGTGGATTTTTATTTTGCCCGGTATAAAGTCTCTGACATGTGCTTTATTCCTTCTTTATAACTGGTGGGTTTTATCTTAAATGTATTTTCAAATTTTGAAGAATTGAAATTGTAGTCATGATCATATTGATAATACATCTCTACAGTTCCGGCTACAATTTTTTTAAATAAACCAACCAGCTGAAGCATAAATTTATTAATAGTAGTGTGAGCAGGCTTTACCCCATAAATTTCGGCAGCCAATGTTATAAATTCCTTTCCTGTTATTGGTGCAGCAGTAGGCAAATGCCATATCTGATTATCAGAATCTGGTGTTTGCCCTAAAAGATACATTGCTTTGCCAGTATCAGGTATGTAAGTGAAATTGTGTAACACTTTCGGGTCGCCAATCCATTGTGCAGATGTTTTTTTTGCATACTTATCTAATACCATCATATCCAGAAAACTATTCATAGAATCTGTACCATAAAAATCTGCAGCCCGGGCAATTGTAGCTTGTATGTTTCCTGCTTTAACCTCCTCCATCAGTTGTGTAGCTATACGCGCCCTAACTTCACCTTTCACACTAATTGGGTTGTATGGTGTTGTCTCAAGCATGGGACCTTTAACCAGCCCGTACATATACACATTGTCGAAAAATATTAACCTCGCCTGCGTTTCTTTTGATGCGTTAATCAGGTTCTGCATAATTACTGGCCATTGTTGCTGCCATATGGTTTTATCATAAATCAGACCTGCGCACATGTAAACTACAGCAGAACCTTTTACAGCAGCCAATACCTCTGCATAGTTTAACAGATCAGCTTTTTGCCAGGTAACGTTGGTACCTGTAACTTTAAGTGGCCTGCGACTTACCAGGCGAATAGTTTCATTAGGATTATGGTTTAATAATTCTTTTGTAAGCGCGTTTGCTGTTGGCCCGCCGGCACCTAATATAGTATGCATGTCTTTTCGATTTGTATGATACAAATATAGCTGAGGTCTGTAAACCAAAACGTTAACAAAAGATAAGAAATTAATTATGGGTGCCTGGAGTTAGGCGTATATTAAAGTCCTTTTTCTTATCCGCGAAAGTGACACAGGTGTAATGCCCAAAAAATTGGCAACATAATGTTGTGGTACACGTTGCATAATTTCAGGCGTTGTTTCGAGCATTTTAAGATAACGTTCTTCAGGAGTTTCAGTAATAAAAGATGTGATCCTGTCTTCGTAACAGCAGATGTAATGTTCTGCAACCAATCGGCCGAAACGTTCCATCTTGTAGCCCAATAATGGATGATTAAGCATCAGGTCCATGTTTTTACGGGAAATAAGTATCAGTCCCGTTTGTTCAAGCGCTTGTATGTATCCAGTGCAGGGG
>NZ_JBFTIZ010000262.1:0-5979 GCF_056395165.1 Pedobacter sp. 10L46_2 | reverse complement strand
GCCATATCTTATTGATTTACAGCATTTAATATACTTAAAACCAACGAGAATTGCAAATAAATAATTGATAATCAGATAGTTGAAACAAAATTAAGCTTGCCTAAAAATAAAAAAAAGTCGGAAGAGTTAATCTTCCGACCATTCGTGGCATTTATGCGCCCTTTTTTATGGATCAAATTTACTTTTCTACAAAGGCCTTTAAGTTTGCTAAGCCTTTTTCATAATCTTTTCCGATCATAGAATCATATGCCAGTGACATCCATCTTGAGAAGATCGATGTATTTTCACCTCTAAAGTCCCAAGTTACCTTTGTGCCGCCATTAGCTGTGGGCTCAAAATAGAATGATGTAATTGCTGTACTTTGGAAAGGTTTAATGAATTCCAGTTTTTCGTCGATCTGCTTGTTTGGATTAAGCTTTTCAATTGTGATACTTCCGGTTCCAACCTCTTTTCCTTCCCAGTTAAACTTAGACCCAACAGAAACACCATCGCCTGTTACTGTATGTTTTGCTGCCTTATCCATTTGCATCCATGGATTCCATAAGCCGAAATCATTAAAATTTAGCATTTTCTGATAAGCTATACTGTCGGGTTTGTTAATTTCAATGGATCTGCTTACGCTGTAAGTTTTAGGAAGGAAGAAACCAATGATAAAGAAGAGGGCAATAATTACTACAATAATGCCCGCTAAAACTTTAATTATTTTCATTTTTATTTGTTTTGGTTACTTAAAATTAACTTAAAAAGTTTTATTGGGCAAACAATTAATTCTTAGAATATATAGATAGGAGATAAGGTTGTTTAACTGGGTCAAAATCATATTTTTGAGCTGAATTTATTTCTATACATGAATTATTACTATTTATTGATCAATCTGGCGCTGCTTCTTTTATCATTTTTGTTGACTTTGGATAAAAAGGCCAATCCAATCAGGAGTTGGAAGCCAATGATTCCTGCAGTATTGGTTTCCGGACTGTTTTTTTCAGTTGTTGCATTGATCTTTAATCAATTCAAAGTATCCATATTTAATGATGAGTATACTGTTGGAGCTCATATTCTTCAATTGCCAATTGAAGAGGTCTTGTTTCAATTTATATTAGCCTTTGCCGGGTTAAATATTTATGTGGTTTTGAATGCACGCTTTCCGAAAAATAATCTGGAGAGGTTTAGCCTGTCTGTAAGTAATTTATTATTGGGCGTGCTCATAGCAATGTTGTTTTTTACACATACTAAATTGTATAGTGTTATTACTTTTTCTGTGTTGTTTCTTTCGCTTTTTTACGTAGAGTATGTGAACAGCCTCAGGTTTATGTATAAGTTTTACAGAGCATATGTAGTACTGCTTATTCCCTTCTGCTTGTTATATCTGTTTATTGGGGGCTTACCAATCCTTACCTATGTATTTGAAGAAACCATTAAATTAAAGTTGGGGGTAATTCCATTCGAAAATTTCTTTTACCTCATGAGTAATCTTCTGGTAAGTGTTTACTTATTTGAAGTGGTTAAAAGTAAAAGCAAAGCATAATGGAGCTGCCAATTTATACAAAGCAACAGCTTGCATTACGAAATGGCCAGGATAAGCCACAGATCTGGGTTGCGTACAGAGGTATTATTTACGATGTAACAGAAAGCAGGCTTTGGAGGAATGGCAAGCATTATGAACATTGGGCGGGTCAGGATTTGACAGATGAGCTGCCAGACGCCCCTCATACAGAAGCCGTATTTGAGAAGTTTAAGGCAATAGGCAAATTAAGTACATAAAGGAGCTCTGGTTATAGTGCTTCTTTATGTACTTAAATCAAGTTTTATGATTCTATTGTGAATGAACTTAAAGTCACAAATTCCTGAACACGTGCAGCAACTTCTTCAGACGTTAGGTTAATGATTTTTTCTGTTCCAAATTTCTCTACGCAGAAAGAAGCAAGGGCAGAGCCAAAGATTATTGCATTCTTCATGTTGTTGAAATTCACTGTTCCTACTTTAGCCATGTAACCAATAAATCCGCCTGCAAATGTATCTCCTGCACCGGTTGGATCAAATACTTCAGCCAATGGCAATGCCGGGGCTGAGAAAATTTTATCCTCATGGAATAATAGAGCGCCATGTTCGCCTTTTTTGATGATCAGGTATTTAGGACCCATTGCCAAAATTTTCTGAGATGCCCTAACTAATGAGTATTCTCCGGAAAGTTGACGCGCCTCCTCATCATTGATAGTAAGAACATCTACCATTTTAAGTGTTTCTAAAAGATCTGGCATCATAATGTCCATCCAAAAGTTCATTGTATCTAAAACAATTAGCTTAGGCTTGTTTTTAAGGCGTTTGATGACAGTCTGCTGGACAATTGGAGTAAGATTACCTAACATTAAGTATTCGCAGTCCTGGTAGCTCTCAGGGATAATGGGATCGAAATTCTCCAGTACATTAAGTTCGGTAACTAAGGTGTCGCGACTATTCATGTCGTTGTGATATTTTCCAGACCAAAAGAAAGACTTTTCTCCCTCTTTTATTTGCAGTCCTTCGGTATCAATTCCATGTTGGGTAAACGTATTTATGTCCTCTTTATGGAAGTCATCGCCCACAACACCAACAATTTTTACTTTATTGTAGAAGTAAGAAGCGGCTAAACTTGCATAAGTTGCGGCACCACCTACTATTTTATCTGTCTTTCCGAAGGGAGTTTCGATCGCGTCAAAAGCTACAGTACCTATGATTATCAGGCTCATATGAAATAATTGAGTTTTTTTTAAATTTTTTCTCTGCAAATATTGCATAAATAAATTAAAACCCCTAATATTGCATTCCCAAAACGAACAAGATATTATGTTCCTAGGAACACATCAGAAGCGTTTTTGGACGACCAGACTCCTTCTTAGCTCAGCTGGTTAGAGCATCTGACTGTTAATCAGAGGGTCGCTGGTTCGAGCCCAGCAGAGGGAGCAGAAATGGGCAAGCAGAAGAAATTCTAGTTTGCCCATTTTTTTTGCCCCGTCCCCAGTTACAATCTTTTCTATTCACTTTCTGACTTAATGGCTTTATAACCAGCGCTAAAAAAATACAAAATGTGGTATTTTAACTATTCCCAGATTCTAACAAAAAACTTTAAACATTAAAATGTTATTAGCAATTTGCAATTAATGAAAGGAGAATAGACCTCAATCTGTCATTAGCAAACCATAAAAAACCTCAACCATGAAAAACCTAGAAACATTTAATTTATCGGTTCCTCCGTCAGTGTTGGATGATCTAAAAGATCGTTTAAAAAATACCCGTTGGCCGGGTGAAGCAGAAGGCTCTGGCTGGAATTTTGGCACAAGTGAAACTTATCTTAAAGAATTAGTGGACTATTGGATCAATAAGTACGATTGGCGCAAACAAGAAGCTGAGCTTAATAAATACCCGCAATATACTACAGATGTGAATGGCATGAAAATTCATTTTCAATACATCAAGGGGAAAGGCAAAGATTCCAAGCCTCTTCTGTTGACCCACGGGTGGCCGGATAGTTATTATCGTTTTCACAAAATCATTCCACTATTAACAGAAGGCAATCAAAGTTTTGACCTGATCATTCCATCCATTCCAGGCTTCGGATTCTCTGAAAAAAATGCAGTTCACAATGAAGCAGTTGCAGATTTATGGAAAGTATTGATGACCGAAAATCTTGGTTATCATAAATTTTATGCAGCTGGGGGCGACGTAGGTATGAGCGTTACTAAAGCCCTTGCATCTAAATATCCCGAAGTAGTTGCTGGTGTACATTTTACAGATGTTGGTTATCCTATGGGACAGGAGGATCCCAATACCATGACAGAAGCTGAGAAGCAATTTGCGCAGTTTGTGCAACAGTGGTGGTACAGCGAAGGTGCATATGCTATGGTACAATCTACCAAACCACAATCGCTGGCCTACGGTTTAAACGATTCTCCTGCCGCACTTGCTGCCTGGATACTCAGTTTCGGCAACGCTGGGGCTTCTCCTGAGATTTTAGAAAAGGCATTTGGTGGAAGGGATGAACTGCTCACTAACATCATGATCTATTGGGTAACGCAAACGATAGGTACTTCTGCCAGGATGTACAAAATGGATGCTATGGCACAATGGAGCGGTGCAGAACCATTACAGAAAAGTAATGTGCCTGCAGGTGTAGCAGTATTCCCAAGAGAAGCACAATTCCCAAAAGAATGGGCCGAACGTTTTGTTAATGTGGTTAGCTTTAGGCAAATGAAAGAAGGTGGACATTTTGCTGCCCTGGAGGTGCCTGATGTTTTTGCTGAAGAACTAAGAGACTTCTTTTACAGTATTGCTTAGTACGCGCTAATGAAAGAGATAACATTTTAGGAAAAGTATTGTATGGTATAATTAAAATCCCTAATATTGCATTCCCAAAACAAAAATGCTATGCGTCCTTAAGGACAAATTAGAAGTGTTTTTGGAAGGCCAGACTCCTTCTTAGCTCAGCTGGTTAGAGCATCTGACTGTTAATCAGAGGGTCGCTGGTTCGAGCCCAGCAGAGGGAGCTCAAAATGAGAGAGTTAGCCTCACTGTAAAAGTGAGGCTTTTCTATTTGCACAAAATTTGCACACAATAATGGAGCGGAATGATTGGATCAATCCACAAAACTTGTGGAGTAAATCTATCATTTCATCATCTGGAGAAACAAACACCCTTGAACCGGCTAGCACCGTTAAATATTATTTTATTGATATTTATTTAACTCTCTAACGATGGGGGGACAATTTTTTTCACTTTTTTTAAAGAAAATTTGTTTTTTTATTTTAAAGAACTATTTTTGATATTAACCAAATAAATTAACCTCTCAATATGGCATTTTCATGTATTTTATTTCCTCGTAATATAGGCGAGATCTCGCTTGGTAAATACTTTTTTCATAATCTGAATCTATTACTATACAGTATTCAACTAAACAAATAAAGTTGAATATTTCATGTGATTTTATTTATGCTTATGAGATATACTTTTAAAAGGCTATTAATTGCAGATACTGTTCTAATGCTAATAACAGGGCTCTTGTATTGTGGTGCAATATTTAACGGAGTCCAAACTAATTGGGATGATCAATGGGTTGTTAAAAATGTATATACGATCAGTGGAGTTAATACATCCAATATACATGATATTTTTTTTCACTTTTATCATGGTCAATATGCTCCTATCAACCAAATATATTACACCATCATCTATTCAGTATTTGGATATGATTCTAAAGCATTTCATTTATTTAGTATCCTGTTACATATAGCAAACACACTGTTGGTACTCAGAATAATATTAGCCATCACTAATTTGACGGTTGATCCTAGTAAGGGAAACAAATTTAGGATTGCTTTTCTTACTGCTCTTTTTTTTGGAATTAGTCCCATTATGGTGGAATCGGTTGCTTGGCTGTCTGCTTCAAAAGTAGTTCTTTATGCTTTTTTTTATCTGCTTTCATTATTGAGTTATATCAAGTATATGGAACAAAGGCAATTAAGGTATTATAGTATTGCTTTGATACTCTTTATCTTCTCGTTTGGAGCAAAAGAACAAGCGGTGATATTACCATTATGTCTCTTGTTTTTGGATTTCATAGTTAAAAGAAGCCTGACGCTTGAAGTAATTTTCTACGAAAAAATTCCCTTTTTTATAATTTCGGCTTACTTTGCCATAATTACATTGCTATCTCAAGAAGCAAGTGGCGAAGGTTTACTCTCAGCTGAAGCGAAATATCCTTTTTATCAGAATATATCATTCGCGTGTTATTCTCTATTACAGTACGCATATAAATGCTTGTTACCAATAGATCTGAATTATTTGTATCCGTTTCCCAATTTACCGGGCACTTTAATGCCTTTATGGTTCTGGTCATATTTGGGATTGTTTATTATAATTGTTTATGCAGGTTATCATTATTTGCAACAGCGATGGATTCTATTCGGAATTAGTTTTTTTGTTATTCATCTTACAACTGTCTTACAT
>NZ_JBFTIZ010000261.1:0-6008 GCF_056395165.1 Pedobacter sp. 10L46_2 | reverse complement strand
CATTTTAAGAGTAATGTTTGATTTTAGTGTAAAGAAATGAAATTAATCACAATCCTGCTAATTTCATTGTTTAAGTGATTAAAAACCGACAAACTCCCATGCGCTTATATAGGCGTTACATTGTTCAGCATAGCTGATAAAATCAGAATAAAATACTGATCTGGAGAGTGTAGCACTATCACCAATAACAACCAGTTTCTTTCTGGCCCTTGTCATGGCCACGTTCATTCTTCTGGTATCGGCCAAAAATCCTATTGCACCATCTGTATTGCTTCTGGTTAAGCCAATGTAAACGATGTCTCGCTCCTGCCCCTGGAAACTATCAATGGTATTAATGCTGATTTTGCTCCTGTACACCATTAATTCTTCAGATCCTGTGATCAGGTCATTAAGTATAGCAATCTGTTGTCTATATGGCGATATAATGGCTATTGTAGGAAAGTCGGCAACCGTATAATGGTCGTTTAGTTTGGCAACCAGTTGCGTTAAATGTTTTAATAAAAACACAGCCTCTTCGTGGTTGGTGGTACTGGTTCCTTCCAGTTTCTCGTCAAAGCCACAACCTGCAGTATCTATAAATTCTAGTGGAGGTTCTTCGGCAAACAGCAGCCTGTTGGCCACGTTGGGATGTGCGGTTAATTTATTTTTATAGAATACTGAAGATGGATAGCCCATGATTTGTGTATTCATTCTGTACTGCTCCTCTAACAAAACAACAGCTTCGGGATGCATTACCGTGCATTTTTCCATTAGGGTATTGCTTAGGCCGTCTTTTGCCGCCTGTGTAGACTTAATCGTTGGTGGCAGCTGACAATGATCGCCGGCCAGCACTACCTTTTCTGCCTTTAATATTGGCACCCAGCAGGCAGGTTCCAAAGCTTGTCCGGCTTCATCAATCACAACGGTTTTATACTTAACGTCTCTAACGGTATAATGGTTGGCGCCAATTAAGGTAGCAGTAATGACCTGGGCTTTTGCCACAACATCATCAATAATATATTGCTCTGCATTGTTCACCTCTTTCATTATTTTGTGCGCCTCATTAAACAGTGCTTTGCGTTGTTGCTGCTCTGCACGACCAAAATTGCGCTTATACTTATGAGCCATATTCTTGTACTCATTGGCCTGTTTTTTAAGCGATCGCAGGTCTTTAGTGGCACTATGCTCAGCAACTTTACTATCCATAGTTAAGGATGCCAAACGTTCAGAAACCCTTGCCGGATTACCCACACGCAATACATTTAGTCCTTCTTCGGCAAGCTTTTCACTTAACAAGTCTACAGCTGTGTTGCTTGGTGCAACAACCAGTACTTTCTGACCATCTTTAGCAATCAAAGCTTTAATGGCCTGTACAAGTGTGGTTGTTTTACCTGTTCCCGGCGGCCC
Organism: Pedobacter sp. 10L46_2; assembly: GCF_056395165.1. NCBI lineage: Bacteria > Pseudomonadati > Bacteroidota > Sphingobacteriia > Sphingobacteriales > Sphingobacteriaceae > Pedobacter > Pedobacter sp. 10L46_2. The sequence goes on along the minus strand of NZ_JBFTIZ010000261.1, from coordinate 4,622 downwards.
ATGAACTATAGCAAGTTCCTGCGCCTGCAAGATCTTGTTAACTGCTTTTTGCTGAACAGGGTTTAGCTGAGGGATAACGATATTTGTTAAACTGGTATCAAACGTAGGTGCCTTTTGCCCTGTTAATACATCGGTTAATACTGAATCTGCAGCTTTCTCTTTTGGTTTCTGCGCTTGTTTAAGCGCATTCTGCATTTCATTGTAGCTATTGTCGTCAAACAGCAGGTCTATACCCAATTTACCATCGCTGGCCCAATCGGGCAGTTCTTCTGTCAGTAGTGTTATTTTTAGCTTGTTTCCACTCTGGTGGCTAATTGTTCCTTCAAACCTGTCATTTTCAGGGTCGTGATTAGAGAACAAAACTGCCGACGCACCAAACCTAAGCTGGTGCGAAATATCATGATGGGTAGTACGTTCCACCTCAACAGTAAGGTAATCGCCCCTACCCGTTTCGGAACCACGAATAGCAATGGGATACCATGTTAATCCATTTTCACGACGATCAGCTACTGAAGCCGATGCGGTCAATCGCAGGTAAGAATCAAGATCTTCCTGCCGCTCAATTTTAAGTAAATCGAGGAGCTTTTTAAAATACTCCATTATAAAAGCACAAGCTGTTGGTGTAGCTTATCAAGCGTTTCCATTGCATCCTTACAAAATCCGGGATGTACTTTTGATGCCTGCACAACGGTACTTCGTGTAGCAGTAAGCCATCTAAAGCGCGAGGCGGCATCCAATTTACCAATTGGACCACTATCCTTTTCTCCAGCACAAATGCGCTCAAAAGCTATAAGATTCGCTTTTAGCACATCGCAATCCAGGTCTGCCTTAAATACTTCGAGTCTGCTTTCATCTAAAGAAATCAGCGCCTTTAAAAACTTTTGTTTTGCACAATACAATACCACACCCACATTAATGAATTCTTCGCGTTCAACCCTTGGAACCACACGAATAACGGCGTACTCAAATAAGTGACTCTCTTGCATTTTGTGCTTCTTTTACAAAAACCTCTGAATTAGCAACCCTTGAAATCAAGAATTGACTATAAACCTGCCTGCGTTCTTCTGTAGTTTCCTGACCAGATTCATCTTTAAGCCAGTCTTCTGGAATTAATGATACAATTGACCTGATCAGTTCGTTCGTCAGGATTGCCTTAAACGCTGCATCAACTTCCTCTAGCTCACTTGCCTGTGGCAATAATACATGATCCTTAACCAGTGCAAACGGTCTTACAGCCTGTTCCTCCGAGTTTTGCATTGAATGATGGAAGTATAAAGATGCGCCATGGTCTATCAGCCACAACTCTTTATGCCAGATGAGCATATTGGTGTTGCGCGCAGTACGATCCATATTGGTTAATAAACAATCTAACCATACAATTTGTGACGCTAACTTAGCATCAACAGTAGTAACCGTTGGATCGAACGTTATGGCTCCGGAAAGATAATGCAAAGCTAAATTTAAGCCGATACTGGCTTTAAGCAGGTCCTGGATCTCTTCATCGGGTTCGGTACGACCAAAGGCCTCGTCTAAATTGGCAAAAACTATTTCGGGCACTTTAAATCCAAGTGCCCTGGCAATTTCGCCTCCAATAATTTCTGCAATAAGGGCTTTTACACCCTGTCCGGCGCCCCGAAACTTCAATACATATAGAAACTCGTCGTCGGCCTCTGCAATGGCAGGCATGGAGCCTCCTTCGCGCAAAGGCGTTACATATCGAATTACATTAACAGTCCTCAATTGAGGATGGATTTTATTCATGCCACGAAATTACTGTTTTTTAATAAAAACAGCACCATTCGAATCATTGTCAACATCGCCTCTTACCACAGCTTTTATTGTAAAGGCTGCTCCTGTTTCGTAAGCATCAACTTTAAATTTGTATTGATTATTTTCCTGACTGGATCCTGTGTAGCCATCATGAACATCCTCCGCGATCTTAACACCGTTTTTATAAAGCTCAACAGATTTGATCTCTAAACGCGAATGACCTTCTGTATACCAGAATGAAAGTACATATTCGCCGTTTTCATTGATCTTTCCCGTTGCATTGATTTCAAACGTTCCAAAGTCTTTTCCTTTTACTGATGATGGTTTCCACTCGGCAACCAATTGACCATACTTTTTAAACTTGTCGTATTTCTCAGGAAAATAAAGCGGAAGCGAGTACTGATTGCGGTTTACCACAGTAATTGCACTAAAATCTGATAGTTTAGGTACTGTTACCGCTTGTGTATAAACCGGAGAATATACGTTTGCACGGGTTCCATCAGTAGTATATCTGATTTCAGCGCCTTGAACATCACTTTCCAGCTTTATGGTAAAACCGTTTGCACCTTTTTCATTGCCGGTCAATTTAGGCAGAGGCACACGATAGCCATAACCTGCGTTGTCGTAACGTTTATAATGAGTTCTTATTCTTTTTTCGAAATCAGGCCATGCTTGTTTTTCATGTGGTGTCCAGCAAACTTCGGCTAAGGCCGACATCCTTGGGAAGGTTAAGTATTCAAAATATTTTTCTGAACGATCTTCGTTTATCGCAGCAATTTCCTGAAGTACAGTACCGTGAATAAACTGGTCTGACCATAATGTAGCCTCTGCGCCTAATATCTGCGGACGGTATTTTGGATCTAAACCTTCAAGCATTGGGTTTAACTGGTAAGCTTTTTCTAAGGAGATTGGCTGCAACCATGTTGCCGCTTTTACCTCGCCCGGGATATTGCTTTCTGCAACGTCAAAATAACAATATCCGGTTAATGCCATTACTGAATAATGACCAGCTTCTGAGGCTTTAAAGGCTTTTTTCTGATCGTGCCAGATCATACCAACCGCTTTATCTTTTAAACCATCTTCAATGATCTCGTCCCAGCCAACAATGGTTTTGCCATATCCTTTTACCATTTTCTGAATGCGCTGATTAAAATAAACCTGCATTTCTTTTTCTGTTTGAACACCAAGCTCTTTCTTTCTTTTTTGGCAATGCGGGCAGGTTTTCCAACGGTCATATTGAGCTTCATCGCCACCTATGTGAATGTATTTAGAAGGAAACAACGCAAAGGTTTCTTTAAACACATCGGCCAGAAAATCAAAAGTTGATTCTTTACCAACGCAGTAAATCTCTTTGCTTATAGAATGTTGGGTTTGAACGGTGTATTGTTCACCAGTACAGCACAAATCCGGATAAGCTGCTATCGATGCTAAGGCATGGGCCGGTACTTCGATCTCCGGAATAACATCTACGTTTCTGGCCGTAGCATAGGCTACTATTTCTTTAATATCTTCCTGGGTATAGTAGCCGCCGGTACGTTCTGCACCCTCGCCTCGCCACGCACCTACAGAAGTAAGTTTTGGATATTTTTTAATTTCAAGGCGCCATCCGGCATCGTCGGTAAGGTGGAAATGCAACACGTTCATTTTGTACATTGCCATCATGTCGATAAGCTTAAGCACATAATGTTTTCCGAAGAAATAACGGGCAACATCAAGCATCATCCCCCTCCACTCGTAAGATGGGGCATCGGCAATCTCTGCTCCTTTAATTTTCCAAACTGTTTTTCTTTGAAGCTGTTTGTTATAAATCTCTGCAGGCAGCATTTGTAACAGCGTTTGGGTACCATAAAAAACACCAGCCGGACTATTACCTTCAATTGTTATTACATCATTTTTAACGCTTAGCTTATAGCTTTCTTTATTTAGCGCGTCGGTTTTGGCTAGTGGAGCACCTCCTTTGCCAATCTTTAGCACAATTATGTTTTTTGCAGCTTTTTGCTGATCTGAAATCTGGAAATCAAACCCTGTTGCAGGAGACAGTGCTGCATAAAGCCGTTCTGCCTGTTGTTTTAAGCCTTTCTCGTAATATATTTTTGTTTGACCGTTAAGTGTAAATGAGGCTCCGTTTTCTTTGATACTTGATGGAAGAGGGATAATATTGAACTGAGCATACATTGATAATGAACTGATTAGCAGTACGCCGAGCATCACCCATCTGGTTAGTCTGGTCTTCATAGTATATTTAGTTTAAGGTGTGTGTTTAGGTTCAGGAACTGGCTTGATATTGAAAGCGATTACTCCGTTAACACAATGTTAATCAATTATTTTAAGAGAAAATAATGAGGATTTTGGCGAAAAGGCAAACAAACGTTTGCATGAGTTAATGCAACCGTTTGCGTAAAAAACAAATAAAAAAAGAGGATATAAAAGTATCCTCTTTTTTGAACTTTTGTCATCCTGAATTTATCTCAGGATGACGATTGTCTTATGATTTAATGCTATAAATGCTATTTACAATCTTTAAAAGTGGCAAACTGCGCCCTCAAAGTAGAAATGTATGGTTTAACTTCATTTGGTTCCTTTCCATATTCAAAAGTAACCTTATGCTTTTTATCTCCATATTCTATCTGAATCCATTCAGCACCACCATCGGCACAGTCCGGACAACCATAAGACTCTTTTAACTGATTAAAAACATTCAGGTCAATACTATCGGCAAGTTTAGACCAATCCGTTTCTGCCATTTCTGCGGTACATACTTTTGGAGCTGCATTCGGTTTGTTCTCGTATTTCTTTAATTCAATTTTTGCCTTGGAAATAAAGAGCTGGCTATTACAATAACCCACACTCAT
>NZ_JBFTIZ010000260.1:0-6074 GCF_056395165.1 Pedobacter sp. 10L46_2 | reverse complement strand
GCCCAAAGCTTAGCTCTGAACAGATCGTAAATTTTCATACATTTGTTTGTTTGGGTTTAAACTGGTTTGGTTGTGTAGTAACAATTTTAAATGGGTAGATCTAAACATATGGTCAGGGATGGTTCGAAGCATCTCTGACTTTTTTTGATCACCGTATTCCTGAGTACTATTATGGCATAACGACGACCCTCCTTCCTGAAATTTTAAAGTGAACATTCCCACTTAATTCTAAGACATTTAATATGGATGATATTTTTTTTGATCTTTCTATCTGTCCCAAAAATGATTGCTCCTCCAGTTGACCTTTATAAACTACCTCGATATCATACCATCTTGCGATTTTGGCCATAATACTTTCCAACTTCTCATCATTAAAAAAGAAATAGCCATTTTTCCAAGCAAAGACTTCTTTCATATTTACCTTTTCTAGAGCAGTCTTTCCAGTTTTCTTGTTGGTTTGGGCCTGCTCTCCGGGACTTAACAACCAGGACCTGGCAGGAGCTGCCGGATCTGATATTTTAACTGAGCCTTCCAATAAAGTTGTACGGACAAAGTTTTCATCAGCATAGCAATTCACATTAAAATGAGTACCTTTTACTTCAATCTCTTGATGAGCTGTAATTACCTTAAAAGGGACATCCTTATTTTTTGCAACCTCGAAGTAGGCCTCTCCAATAAGTTCAACCTTTCTTTCCTTTGTGCCGAATTTTACTGGAAAACGCAATTCTGACATCGCATTAAGCCAAACATTAGTACCATCGGGCAATTGTATGTTGTATGTACCACCGCGAGGAACAATTAGTGTATTGTACAATACTTCCTCTTGTTCAGATGCAATATCATTCGAATAAGCCAAGCCTCCCTGATTACCTGATACCTGGGTACCATCCTTTTCCCGCAGTGCTACCGCTCCACTATCCAGGCTTACTCTTTTTCCATCAGATAAAACCAACACTGCAACATTGCCACCTGGTAACACATCCAGTATCTGTTTATCGGCAGCAAGTGATGTGACCAACTTATTGTCCTTTGTACCATAAGCCAACCACAATGCCACAGCACTTACCGTTATAGCAAGTATGGCCACATATTTTAGAAAACTGTAATTGCTGCTTTTACCTAAATTACCATCATGGCGCTGACGAACCTTATTCCATGCTGCATCAACGTCCAGACTATTCATATAATCAAGTCTTTCCTGAGCAGGAGCCGTTTGCTTATAGTATTCCAGAATTTTACGTTTATGCTCATCTTTTTCAAGTATCTGCATAAGATGAGCTTCTTCTTCTTTTGAAAGCTCATTACATAAATATCGTGAAATTAGCAGGGCAAATTCGTAAGGCTGGTTTTTCATAACTGGTTTCATCTCTATATCTATAAAGAAACCTGAAATTGAAAAATGGGTGATTTTTTTTAGAAAAATTATTTATGCAATAAAAGACTGACAAACAGCAAGTAAACAGCATCACCGAGCAGTACTCTCATTAAGCTAAGCGCTTTCTGCTTCTGATATTTAACGGAATCTATACTTATATTCAACTGTTCTGCAATTTTACGGTTTTGCAATCCCTCCAGATATCCATATCTAAGTACCATAGCACAATCTGCGGGCAACATATTAATTGCCTGATGTATTTCGGCCATGATCTCGGCATGAACAATCCCATCTAATATTTTAGGATCGTCAAACACCTCAAATGGGAATTTTTTATTGTAGGTATCTACAACTTTGTGATGACGGAGCTTATTTAAGCATGCATTCCTGACTGATGAATATAAAAATGATTTTACGGCATTAGAATTCGATGAAATATGCTCCTTTTGCTCTAAAAACACAATAAATGCATCCTGAACAATATCTTCAGCTGCGTCCTGATCCTTTACTAAATAACAAGCAAAATCACAAAGCCTGGGATAAAATTTCTTAAAAAGCACCTCCGGAAATATTTCAGTATCCTCTTCCTTATGTCTTGTAAACATTATTGCATAGTATTAAGTTCATCAAATAACATTTTTTTATTGTATGAATATTCAATCATTTAATCAAAATATTAAGTGATATTGGCATGACATATGACGTGAATCTTTTCCTGATTCTATTTGGTTGTACTTGTACCACCAATCATATGGCTACCCTAAAAAACACTCAAAATAATTCTGTAGATCAACAAGTTAGTTTCTAAAATTAAACATTTTAGAAACTACAAAAATTGTATTATATTGATCAATATTGATGCTTTTTTTGCTTAGTGATTTGACTTATACGTCTTTTCAAGAGAACAATATTTATAGAGCCTGCAATTTAACAATCTCATTTGGAACTGTTTTAAAGGAAATCCGAGTCCCATTAAGGATATCTGACTTTTTCCCGTTTCTGATCAAAAGTACCTTCTTATCAGGCCATGGATTTACCATCGTACAAAGCCTTCCTTTCTCACTTACTATTTGAACATCAGTAACTACCTCATTTTTCAATCTGGCGGAAACCAGAAATGCACCCCATGCTCTGATATTTTCAAAGCTCGCATTCTGTTTTTTTGATAAGCCATTGAATAAGCGGATTACATTCCCTGCGCTCATGCAGAGCATTTCATTAAGGGCATTAGCTACTGTACAACTATTTTCTATCCCATGAGGATTATTTAGCTGGAAACCGTTGGGATAAGTGCGCAAAGCATATTCATGTAATTCATTTAAGACAATAGATGGATCATACCCCACCCTGATTGCCGCCATAAAAAAACTACTACTGGTATTATTATCCTTCCAGCGTTTCATTTCGTCAATAGTATTGCGAGAACGGATCAATAATTCAGGCCTACTGTCCAAATTAATCGAATTAGAAGGATAAATATGTTGTATTCCCAATCCATTATCCGGCCACCAATCAACACCCTTTTCCGTGTACCGAAATACATCCTTGTTATTTCGCGTTTGAATCGGAAAATCACTAAGCTTATCGAGAATATCTTTCCATTTTTCCTGTCTGTTCTCATCCATTTTCAAGGTAGAACTCAAATCAAGGATGAGATCAAAAGCATTTCGAATCAATCCAAGTGATAAAATTGGGTTTTTATCATTCCCAGAACCTTCATGAATTGCATCACCATAAATAACAAATCTGCCATTCTCAAATTTTAGGTAATCTTCCCAGAAATTAACCACAGCCAGCGCATAAGGATATATCTTTTTACCATACTTTTCATTGTAAGTGCAGCGCCACTGTTGTGCCATATTGAGCAATCCGTATGCAGCATTAGAACGTTGTCCAAAAAATAGTCCCCCCGCTTCTTTTTCATAGGTTGGAAAGTTACGGGTAACCTCAATTCCTAAAGGGCCAATTCCTACAGGATAAAGAATACCTCTTGTGTGTGTTATCTGATGTGCATACCATTCGCCTCTTGGTATAAAATCAAGAAGCGGAGCATCGTGGGGTTCTCCCTGTTCCAAGCGATTAGCTGCATATAAAGCATAAAAAGGAGCCTGGAAATTATAATTCAAATGATAATCACCATTCCAAGCCGGGTTATCTGTAGTAGTCCAACCAAATATTCCCGGAGGGAACTTTGGATCACGACTGCAAGCAGCCATCGTATATAATCCCTGATAGTAGGCTTTCATTAATACCGGATCTTCAACAGCTATATTTGATTTGCTCCAATAGCGTTTCCACCAATTATTATGTTTATTCATTACTGTTGCAATCGACCTCTCATCAAGCTTACTTATTTGGTTAAATGCATCATCCAAGGGTTTCGTGTTTTTAAACTTACTTTCAATAGAAAGTCCAATAACTATTTTCTTCCCCGGCTGTAATAAAACGGTACTGTCTTTATGATTAAAGGTTTTTAAAGCAACTGCTACTTCTGTTGAAATATCTACACTATCCACGAAAGAACGTGTAAGCCAATAAACATTATTTGCTTTACCGCTTTTTAACCTGGCATGTTGATGTTCAGGAGCGGTTAAACGAATAGAAACTTTTGTTGCTTTTCCTACCGCAGTCAGTTCAATAAAAATCAGGTTTTCTGTCGCCGACACCCATGATCTTGCAGTTACGTTTTGCCTGTCCTTGTGCAGCACACAAGAAGTGACACCATTCTCAAGTGACTGTTCCGCAGAAAACTCGCCACCATTAAAACCATTAACGCTCACATCTACAAAACCAATCACTCTTGGACCCGATAAACCATCGGCTTTTGAACGCAACCGCCAAAAGTCATTCTTTGAAAGATAATACCGCAACCGGTCTTCTTTAAACCCTACACTCATGGTCACATCACCATTCCCCATTAATGGAGCATCAACTGAAACATCATTTGGAATATGCGTTGGGGGTTTTGTCCAGATATTTTTTAAAAACCTTTTTTCCTCATTTAAAGGCGATCTACTTTGTGCCCCCCCATTTAAGGAACATACGATTAAGAAAAAACTAAGCTTTACGACTTTCATTATTTTTATTTCTGATATTAACTGCTTGTTTACTAAACCTAATTCTCCATTTCACCAAGCCACTCTTATTTGATTTAATAAGTACCCTTAACCATCCATTTTCTTGCTTTGGCAACACATGAATGGTAGTTTCATCTTTATTTGCAATTAGGGAGGCGCGATCTGTCTTCCATTTTCCGCCATCATTTAGTCCTGCAATTCTAAGTTCATAATCATCACCTGCAATCAATTTACTCGTGCCTGAGAGCGTTCCGCTTTTCCATTCTTCTTCCATCAAATCAATGATGCCTTGTGTTACATGCTGAGAGGTTGAAACCACTACCGGATGATTTGATTTTGCACGTACCGCTATTATCCTGCACGATTCAGCGGGAAGGCTCATTGCAAATGAACCTGAAATATCAGGTAATGGTTTATTCTCCCAAAAATCAAACGCATGATAAGCAGTCTTTTCGGCCAGGCCGGCCCATTTTATTGAACTGCTTATAGTTTGAGTAGAAGTAGCCCAATTGAATAAACCAATTACATTTCGCTTAACACCGGCTTTCTGATCAGTGGCAATCCAAATTGAAGGAAGAGATTTATCAAAAGCATCAACGGGTCTGGCAACCCCGTTATGTGAGGCCATGCAGCGTTTCATGATTTCAATTCTGTCATTTGGCAAATCCGGAAGCCAGTCGCTACTTAAGAAAAATTGCTTTGAGACAGCAACATAGGATGGCAATAACCGTGCTCTGGTTAAACTTCCTATACCATCAGCTGCAGGATCTGCTGCTGATTTACCTTTTTCTCTTAACATAGACGGATCCGGGTCATTCCACCAAACTCTTCCGTTTAAAAAATATAATCTGGATGCACGTATTACCCCAGTACGAATGCTCTCTCCATCATGATTAAAATCCGGGCCAATGCGCATTGAATTTACCAATCCCATTGAAGCGCCAAACGATCTCATATTCTGACTAGCACAACATCCGGAAAGAAACACTTCATTTCCAACTGCGTGCCGCAATAATCTTAAGCCATCACGGTATGCTTCGATCTGTGTTTTCATTGGATTAAATAGCGGTTTATTATTTCCTATACTGTCATTTTTATAACCATCATTGATGTAAACCTGCTCAGTAACTGTGCCCGTCCAAAGTCCATCCATTTTGAAATAATTATATCCCCATCCCTGCATTTTTTTTGCAACGTAAGAAATATGACTCTGGACTTCTGGATTAGTAAGATCTAGAGAAGTCCCACCCCATGTTGTTTCGTAAGGCTTCCCATTTTTCCTGTGTGCAAACCAATGTTGTTTGTCCCGATACTCAATATCCTGATGATTTCGTGCAAAAGGCATCCACCAAATTCCTGCCATCAGACCCTCTTTTTTTACAGTTGCAGCAACTGTCGACATTCCGTTTGGATAACCACCTTTTGGATCAACACGATCAAAGCCGCGATGAGGTCCATTATATTGTCCGCCTGCCTGCCACTGATCATCAATTTGAATCGCTCCAAGTCCAAAAGGCCTTAACTTTTCTTTAACAAACTTTGCAAGTTCAATAGTTGATTGTTCGGTGCCCGCTCCTCCGTTTTTTTCTGAATACCAGGTGCAATAAACGGCAGTTCTGGGT
>NZ_JBFTIZ010000259.1:0-7192 GCF_056395165.1 Pedobacter sp. 10L46_2 | reverse complement strand
AGTCCGTAAAGGCCCATGCACGAGATTAATATGGCAATGCCACCAAACAAGTTGGCCAGGATGCCCAGAATCTTTTCCGACTGCAGCTTTGCATTATACAAATCATTCACAAACTTAATTTCAACAGGGTAGCTCGGATTTATACTTTTGGCAACCGCGGAGATCAGCTCTACGTTTTTACTCAAACTATTGGCCGGATTTAACCGCATGTTAATGGTACCTCCCTGACTTTTGCTGAAATTGATAACCATTGGTCGTCCTGAGTGATAGGGCGAATCCCATAAAAAATCTTTGAACACGCCAATTACCTTTAGTTTGTTGTCAAAAAGCGTTACCATCTTGCCAATCGGATCTTTTAACTTCATCATTTTTACCGCGGTGCTGCTTAGCATAATAGCAGCAGAGTCAGATGCAAACTCCTTAGAGAAATCGCGTCCGGCTAGCATTTGCACACCGCTTGTTTTTACGAGGTCATATTGCGTTTCCAGGCGGTTAAATACAATTTCCTCACCCTGTTTCTCCATTCCAGGCCATTTAAATCCGTAAAACCAATTGCTCACGTGGGTCATACTACGCGATGCCTGGTTTACCGCAGTAACCGCACCTGTCTTTAAAATCTGCTCTTTGAACAACTCAAATTTTCCATGTAATTCTCCATTTTGAGGCATCTCTGCCAGTAAATTGATATTGTAACCTACGGGTCTGCCCTTTATAAACTGTATTTGCTTATAAATAACCAGGGTGGCAATGATCAGCATAATGGCAAAGCAAAACTGTGTTACCACAAGTACCTGCCTCAGGTTTATCGGAATGAGTCTTGCCCTTGCCGTCTTCTTTTTTAAAGTCTGAATAGGATTGAAGGAAGAAAGGAATACCGCGGGATAAATGCCCGCCAAAACACCTGTTAGCATTGCTACCGACAATATGCCCAGCCAATAGCCTGCATTCGTGTATTCGATTATGATTTCCAGGCCAAGCAGATTATTGAACATTGGTAGGGTAGCCTCAACAATAGCTACCGCAATAAGCACCGCAACAGCAGTAAGCACCATCGCTTCAGTAAGGAATTGTGTAACTAATGAACCTCTGGTTGCACCGATCGTTTTTTTAATGCCAAACAGATAAATGCGTTCAATGTCGCCACCTACACTCTTGCCGTTTAAAAATTCACCATGCAAATGTAAATCTGAAAAAGGGAATAGGAAGTTTTCATTTCTTTGGTCTGTATAGGTTTCATTGAATAGTTTTTTGACCTTGGAATTAATCAGATCAAGCTTAGCTCCGTTATTAACCTTTGCAATAGCAAGGAAACTGAAATTTCCCCAGCCTGGGTTTCGGGCCTCGCCATCTATATTTTCATAAAAAGACCATGGCATCAAATAATCAAACCTGAGCGAAGTGTTGGCTGGCTGATCCTTAATCACGCCCGTCACCCTCATGTCAGTATTATTTGCATACTTTACCGTTTTGTCTAATACATCAGTAGTGCCAAATAACAACTTCGCAGTACTTTCACTTAGTATTACAGCATTTGGTGTATTTAGTGCAGTATTCGGATTGCCGGCTATAAATTCATAATTAAATATTTTCAATATCTCCGGATCAGCAAAGAGATCAACTTTTCTAAAGCCGTTTTCCTTATTGGCAATTAGCGTTTCATTGCCACCAGCAATTCGGGTAATGATATCTACTTCGGGAATTTTGTTTCTTATGGCCATTGCAATCCCGTTGCCAGGTGATGTTCCTGTGCTTGTGATCTTACCGGATGCATCCTGGAAATTGGTCATCACCTGATAGATTTTATCTGCATCTTTAAATTGACGGTCGAACTTCATCTCGTAATTCACGTATAACAGCAATAGGAGGCAGGCTGACAATCCGACTGCCAGTCCAATGATATTAATCAACGAAGAGGTTTTGTTTCTCCAGAGGTTACGCAAAGCGATTTTTAAATTGAGCTTGAACATGGTAGTATTGATCTATCAATTAAATACAATTGATCTGCAATTTACCAAGTTTGTGCCAAGAGTTGATGTATGTTTCAATTTGCTGTAAAACAGTGTTTTAATTATAGTTTGATAATAAAACCGTTCATTATCGAACTACAGGTGTACAGTGTCGGACAGTTCATTTTAAACCAACACCGCTCCGCCATCAATGACCAGTGATTGCCCTGTAGCAAAAGATTGCTTCATCAGATACACAAAACCTCTGGCAATATCCTCAGCTTCACCAACCCGCTTTAGCAATAATGTACTCTCCAGATACTTGTAAAACCCATCACGGTCGGCGTCACTCAGGTTATTCCATAAATTGGTTTTGATTACACCAGCGGCAATATTGTTTACTCTTATTGGCGCCAGTTCAACTGCCATCGCGCGGGTAAAAGCATCCATGGCACCGCAAATAGTTGCACCAAGGCTATATCCTTTACTTGGCCGCTGGCCGAAATTGCCACTCATTAAGGTAATCGAGCCACCTTCATTAATATGATCTTTCCCGTATTTGATTGCTGCAAAGGCGCCCCAAAAACGTATGATGAAAAAATCCTTTCCTTGGTCAATATCGGTGTCATCCACCATACTCATTGTAATGTTTTCGCCTGCCGTATATACCAGGTGATCAAAGTTGCCCGTTTGCTTAAAGAAATCCTGAATGTTTTGCTCATTCGAAAGATCTAATGCATAACCCTCGCTTCCTTGTGGTAATTGCGTTAACGCCTGATCTATCCTTGTTTGGTTGCTCGATACAATAACCACATTTGCACCTTCAGCAGTTGCAGCTTTCGCAGTTGCTAATCCTAAACCCGAACTGCCACCTAAAATGATCACTTTTTTATTCTCCATGTTGTTGTTTTTATGGATACAAAGATCCACAACGCTTAAAATCCTGCACTTACCAAATGGTAAAAAGCACCGCACAGAAAACATTCTAAGGAAAACATTAATTTAGCAGATATTCCTTAACCCATGGAAACTCTCATTGCCTTCTTTCGCTCATTCAAAACCATTACAGATGATGAAGCTGCTATAATTTGCTCGCATTTTCAGGACAAAGATTTCAAAGAAGGGGAGTACCTTTTCAGCGAAGGCAAAGTATGTAAAACACTTTTCTTTATTGATACTGGCATTTTAAGGATAGTTACCACCAACCAAAAGGGTACCGATGTTACTTATTACTTTATTGATGACAAGCAATTCTGTACCATATTGCAAAGTTTTAACGAGGAAACAATTGCCAGCGAAGGCATCCAGGCATGCTGCGATACCCATGTTTTAGCTATTAGCAAAAAGAAATTGCTGGAACTATATCAAAAACTGCCATTGATGGCTGATCTCATTAATGAGATTCATCAGCAGCGAATGCTGGAAAAAATCCGCCTCAAAAATGCTTATTCAGGACACGATGCGGTTGAAAGGTATCAGGTGTTTTTGTCAGAACAACCTCAAATCGCATACCGCGTTCCACTCAATTACATAGCATCTTATTTGAATGTTACACCACAATCTTTGAGCAGAATCAGAAGAAAGCTGGCCTAATCCATTTACCTCACTCATACTTCAGCGCATCAACAGGGTTTGCCTTTACAGCCATGTAGGCTTGAAAACCGATCATGAGAAAAGCTATGATTGCTGTTTCTGTCATAGATGTCTTTTTTATGTTAAAAAAGAGATATGCTTTTACTGTTTTTAGGTCCAATATTTTGATTATAGCCAAATATTAGAATCTTTGTGGAGATGAGAAAATATAAAGACACATAATGAGTATAGCAAGAAAAATAACACTCCTTTTCGCTATTTTATCCGCAATTATCATTTCTTTATTGAGCGGTTTTGTCTGGTATTTTGCTAACGATTTTGCTTTTGAAGATTTTTATAAAAGACTAGAAGCCAGAGTTAACATCGCTGCGGAAATTAGAGTTGCCGAAGATAAAAACGACAACATGTATGCAAAAGTCCGTAATCAATATTTAGAGCGTTTACCGGATGAAAAAGAATTTGTTATTGAGAAAGGTGACTTCAATAATGTAAAATTAGACGTCGAATTGCCATCTAGTTTTTACGAAAAAATTAAGAAACTCAAAGTGGCCCGTTATCGTAAAGAAAATCATTTTTATGTTGGAAAATATTTTACTGGTAATCAACAAGATCGTATTATTATTGTTTCGGCCAATGATCCCTTTGGATTTAGAGAACTAAAGGATCTGCAGAAAACACTAATCGCTGGTTTTTTTCTATCTATAATAATGTCCTTTATAGTTGGTTGGAAATTCTCCAACTACATGCTTAATCCCTTAAGAAAGATTATTAAAAGCGTAAAGAAAATAAAAGCAGAAAACCTACACTTAAGGCTTGATGTATACGGTACTGATGAAATGGCTCAACTCTCACAAACCTTTAACAATATGTTGAACAGGTTAGAGACAGCTTTCGAAACACAGAACAATTTTATCAGCAATGCTTCACACGAGCTAAGAACACCGCTAACTATTATTAGTGGGGAGGTTGAACTTGCAATGAAATCAGACGCTGATGGTCAGGATCGCTATTTGGCCCTTGCCAAAATAAAAGACGAATCGGATCGACTGGAGCATATCCTTACAAGTTTGTTAGGGTTGGCTCAAACCGGCTTCAATGGTAAAAACCACCCCTGGGAACTGGTAAGAATTGATGAATTGCTTTGGGATATCAAACGCACAGTTAACCAGGTGCATCCCGAAAGTAAAATTGAAATCGATTTTAGTAACCTGCCAGCCGAGGAAGACCAGATAACGATAAAAGCAAATATTAATTTACTTAAGCTAGCTATAGCAAACATAGTAAGCAATGCCTGCAAATATTCTAACAATAAACCCGTATTGGTAACATTAGAAAGTAAGGCAAACGTATTGTCAATTGCTGTAAAAGATCACGGAATTGGTATACCCGCTGGTGATGTACAGCATATTTTTGAACCTTTTTATAGAGCGTCAAATACATCGGAGTTTAAGGGATATGGGATTGGCCTGCCACTATCCTTAAATATAATCCGCCTGCACCGCGGGAGCATCGCAATCAGCTCAATAGAAAATATTGCAACAGAAATTAAAGTCCTGCTTCCCGTTAATTAGCTAGAATTCACTTAATAGCTTTGTCAGCTTATTTCGGTCTTGCTTGCTCATGGCAGGGTAGGCAGGCAGATAAACAAGATTGTCTAGCATTAGGTCTTCAGCGTTAGCAACTGTGGAGGGGGCGCTGTACTTTACTAAGCTCGATGCTTTTTGCGAAGCATCAAAACCATTACTACGCAGGTAGGAGATAAGTCGTAACGGATCGTTTGACTCAACAGGCAGTACCCAATAAGTATGTTTTGTATTTAGTGTCCCGATTTTGTAATCGTTAGGGATGTGCGGTAAAATATCATTGGCCAGCTGTATTCTTGTAGCAATATCATGCTGTTTAAAGTTGTCCAGCTTTTTCTGTAATAGTTTTATGTTTGGCAAGCAGGGGCGACAACGAATTTGCTTAAAAATATCATCACCAGGGAATCCCTTGGTAAAGCCAGCTAATACCTCTTCAAAATCTTTTCCGCCTGCCTTTGCAAGGCCGGTGTAAATGGCTCTAGTAGTAAGGAGTTTTACCAGTGCGGCTTTAAATAGCTTTTTTAGAAAACTTGAGGTGTCCTGTTTATGGTATTGCTCATTTCTAGTTGAAACGTTGGCATGTAAAGCTGGATCTTTGATGTTGATTATTGCACCACGGATAGCCGTATTTGTTTTAATGAGGCCAAAACTAAACATTACCACATCAGACTCGGGGTTACCTTTATATAAATTACCGGCGTAGGCCTGGGCACAGTCTTCAAATACAATCAGCTTGTATTTCCTGGCAATGGCAATTAACTCATCAGTGTCCATAATTGCACCAAAAAGGTGCGTGATCAGTATGGCTTTTGTGCTTGGCGTTATTGCAGATTCCAGCTCTGCAGGCGATATATTTAATGTTTGCTTATTTACGGGCAAAGGAATAGCGGTTAGATTATGGCCAGCTATAATCTTAAACATGTCCGGAATGTTGATGTCCGTTACTAAAATTTCAGAACCTGCCGGAAAATCTAATGCATTTAGAACCAGATCAAAACCGGTACGTACAGAAAGGCAGATCAATTTTTTGTCGTTCTTTCCAGCGATGTCTGTTTTTTGAGGTCTAAAATAATCAGCAAAACAATAGTAGATGCCAATAAATAGATCTTTATTGCTGATGTATAGTTTGCCTCGGGGTATCATGCCCACAATATACTTATAGTTATTCCTACTACTGCACAATCTGAAGTATTCCCGGATGCTCAGCTGATATCCGAAGTTTCAGATTATCTCCTTCATTGAATCTTTGGTTTTCGTCATCTATTTTTTGTACAAAGTTTTCATTATCTAAAGCATAGCGAACTACCATATAGTGGTTGTATAACAAAGAGGATTCCGACGACCGCACCAATAATACTTTTCCATCTACTATTTTACCATGATTTTCCAATTGTCGCGCATAATAGAGTTTCTGTAACTGCAGAACTCCTAATGCACTAAATCTAACGGCTACAAGCAAAAGAAAACCAAAAAGAGTTCTAATTAGCAGGTTGCTTGTTTCAAGCCACATCATTTGTATAATGATAAGACAATTTCCAACAACCAACAGCAACATAAAAGCTACAGACTCTTTGTTGTAATAATGCAATTGAAAAATACCAATATAAATGCAAAAAAGAATTATCGAGCTAAGTACTAAAGTCCAAATGACTTTACTTTTTGACCGGGGGTGTAGCCGTATATACTTATTCATGAGAGTTTTGAGATTGCGTACTGAAATATAAATATTTATTTCGGAAATATGGCAACCTCAAATTATTAGATTGTTACACCACAAAACTGGCGTAACAATCCAATGCTTTAAATCTGTGCCGTGCCACCATCAACAAACAACTCAATACCTGTTATAAAGGTAGAATCGCTAGAAGCGAGGAATAGGGCAGTGCTGGCAATCTCTTCAGACGTACCAAAACGTCCCATCGGAATCTTTTCTGTAAATGAATCGCGGATATCCTGAGGTACACCATCAAAGGTGGCAGTATCAATAGAGCCCGGACTAAGCACATTTACACGGATCTTTCGGGCCTGCAGGTCAAGTGTCCAGGTGCGGGCAAGCGAACGGATAGCAGC
>NZ_JBFTIZ010000258.1:7000-12437 GCF_056395165.1 Pedobacter sp. 10L46_2 | reverse complement strand
AAGCTATTTTGAGAAGTTTAGAACGGATGGTGTTGAATTTGATATTTATCTTGGACAATCTATTGCGCCTAGAATTCCGATGTCTGAAGATTTACTTGGTACATTCCGATTGAAACAGTTGAGGGTATTAGCTGAAATTGCTCAAACAACCAGTAATTTAGGTCCATATTTTTCTTTACCTCTTGAAACAACACAGCTTATTTTCGTTTACGATAAGCCTATTGATGTGAGCTTTAGGATTGATGAACAAAGATTTGATGTGGAGGGTAGTTACAATATTCGTTATCAGATGGTAAAAAAACGGATTGATAAAGCCCATATCAAAGACACATCAGAGCGGTTAACACAGCCTGGTAAAATATCAATTGTGTATTTTAACAGTTCAGAAGCCAGAGAATATCTGGGCTATATAAAAAAGCTGCAGAACGTGGGTTTACTGAACAATGATCTTGAATATTTAGAAATAGAAGAATTACAAGGTGTAGAGGGATTAAAGGCGCTGAGGATAGGAGTAACCTTAAAAAGAATAATTAACTAATATGCGCCCTCTAAAGAAGCTCTTAAGTGCTGTTTTTATTACCTTGTCTATCCCTGCTTTAGGGCAGGCACAGAAACAGGCAGATTCCATTACAGTTGCTATAGCACCCGAGTATAATAGCGTGAGCGGTTTTCACCGGTTTTGGCTGGGCGAAAGTTATCGCAAAATATGGGCAACGCCAGTAAAAGTTCGCATTATAGATCTTCAGAAAGAAAAAGGAGGACTAAAGATCGTTAAACTTGGGGGGGGGATGCAAACCCGCTCTTTACGGTTAGTAGATCCGACGGGCAGAGAGTACGCTTTAAGAACAATACAGAAGTATCCGGAACAGGGCTTGCCTGAAAGTTTAAGGCCAACTATCGCAAAAGACGTTGCTCAGGACCAGGTTTCAACTAATCACCCTTTTGCGGCGTTAATTGTTCCTCCTTTGGCAGAAGCGCTTGAGCTTGCCCATTCTAAACCAGAGATCGTATACGTAGCAGATGATCCGGGACTTGGAGAGTATAGAGAAAAATTTGCAAACGCCGCTTATTTATTGGAACCAAGGTCGCCTTTTGAAGAAGAAACCGACAACACAGCTAAAGTACAGCGTAAAATACAGGAAGACAATGATCATACATCAGACCAGAAGCTAACACTTAGGGCCAGATTACTGGATTTTGTTTTGGGAGACTGGGACAGGCATGAAGATAACTGGCGCTGGCTGGCTCAGAAAGAAAAGGGTGAAACCACCTATATTCCTGTTCCCAGAGATAGGGATAAGGTGTTTTATAAAACTTCAGGTGTATTTCCATGGGTTCTTAACCATCAATGGCTCAAATCTCATTTGCAGCCTTATAGTGACAATATCAGAGATGTAAATCATTGGAACTTTAATGAGCGGTACTTTGACAGGTATTTTTTAAACGAGCTTAGCGAACAGGACTGGAAGGATGCTGTTAAGTTTGTTCAGGGAAAACTAACTACTGAACTTATTAATACGTCTTTCAGGCAAATGCCAGATACAATATTTAAGCTTAGTGGTAGTCAGTTAATTGGTCACTTTATATCAAGAAGAGATAAACTGGATACGCTTGCTTTACAGTACTATAAGTTTTTATCCATAAATGTTGACGTACCTACCTCTGATAAAAAAGAGTTTTTTGATGTTAATTACACCGATAACGGAAATGTTGAAGTTACGGTATATAATATCAATAAGGAGGGCAAGAATGGAAGATTGGTATATAAAAGAACATTTGACCCTAATATAACCAAAGAGGTTAGGTTGTTTGGAATGGCAGGTGAAGATGTATTTTCCGTAAGGGGAAAAGAAAACACTAAGATAAAAGTTAGGATGATTGGAGGGAGCGATGCAGATAAGTTCCAGGTTGCACAAGATGTTTCAAATAAGCCCTTCATTTATGATCGTTCTGACGAATCAAATGAATTACCGGATAAAACAAAGACAAAGATGCGCCTTGCAAATGATACCCTGGTAAACAGGTTTGATAAGAATGCGTTCTTATACGATAGGTCCGGGCCGCTTTTTAATTTTAATTATAACATTGATCAGGGTGTACAGATTGGTTTGGGTTACATCATAGAAAAACAAGGCTTTAGAAAGGAGCCATATGCTTCAAAACATGAGTTTTGGGCCAATTACTCTACTGGTAGGAAATCGTTTATTCTAGACTATCTTGGTGATTTTAAAAAGGCCGTAGGTAATAATGATCTTGTAGTACATGCAAATTTGCTGGGACCTAACAACTTAAGTAACTTCTTTGGCATTGGAAACAATTCACAATATCTCGATTTGGATAACGATGATGATGAGGGACCAGATAGAGAAGATGGGATTTCTTATTACAGAAATCGTTACGACTATTTAAATGTAGATGTAAGGCTCAGTAGAAAACTCACCAGGTATTTAAAAATTGAAGGCGGAGTATTGGGATCATTTTATACAAGTACAGCATCTGGAAATGAGGAACGTTTCTTTAATGATTATAATGCCGCCCATCCGGAAGAAGAGATATTTTCAGATAAGTACTACGCCGGTTTTGTAGCGGGATGGACTTACGACAGTCGTGATAATATTGCAAATCCTAAAAAAGGGTTGTACTGGAAAACGTCTTTAACCGCTCAGCAACGGGTTGATAAAACCAACGATCGTTATGGATCTGTAACTACAGAATTCCGTTTCTACATTAATCCTGGGAAATCAGGTTTAGTGTTTGCAAATAGAATAGGAGCAGGGACTGTTGTGGGCGATCCGGCTTTCTTCCAGCACATGCAAATTGGCGGTGTTAATAGTTTAAGAGGTTTTAACAGCAAAAGATTTACGGGGACCACTATGGCTTACCATAACCTTGATATGAGATTAAAGCTGTTTAATTTTACTTCCTATCTGGTTCCCGGAACTGTTGGGATGATTGGTTTTAACGATGTAGGTAGGGTATGGGAAAAAGGAGAGTCATCTGCAAGATGGCACCATGGTTATGGCGGTGGCTTGTATGTGCTCCCTGGCGAAGTACTTTTGATACAGGCAACACTCGGATTCTCGAGAGAGGCAACAATGCCATATTTTTCAATAGGATTTAACTTTTAAAATAAAAAAAGGCCATTTGAATTTAATGGCCTTTTTTTATTTTACTCTGCCTCGTGATCAATCAGTATCTTTATTTCATGATCTGAAATGGTAATCAAGCGGTCCTTATATAGCCCACCAATTACCTTCTTAAATGCATTTTTACTGATTTTAAATCGCGCATATATTTCTTCTGGAGTACTTTTGTCGCCTAAAGCAATTACGCCGCCACTTTCTTTTAATTCTTCCAGAACGCTATCCTTTGTATCAAGAATATGACCATAGCCCATTGGTTGCAGACTTAAATCAATCTTGCCTTCAACACGGATCTTCTTGATCCAACCTTTTCTTAGTTCACCTGGATTAAGCACATCAAACAATTCGTTAGTGTACAACAACCCAATATACTTATTATCAACAATTGCATTATATCCAAGATCAGAACGGTCCACAATAAGTAAGCTTACTTCATCACCCTCTTCTAAATCTATATCTTCTTCCTCAACAAAGTTGGTTAACCTGGAAGATGCAACCATACGGTCATTGCTTTCATCAAGAAAAATATAAACTACATGGCGGTCTCCTTTAAACATTGGACGTTTCTGCTCTCTTTTAGGAACGTATATATCCTTATCAAGACCCAAATCCATAAAAGCACCATCTTCACTGTCATCAACAACAGTTAAATAAGCAAAATCACCCACACAAGCCAATGGCTTTTTGGTAGTACCCATTAACCTGCCATCTTTATGAACATAAACGAATACGGTTATGTTGTCGCCTATTTCGGCATTCTTTGGAACATCATTATAAGGAAGTAATACTTCTTTATCTCCTTCGGTTAAAATAAGGCCGGCTTCTGTTTTGTTTATTATTCTTAAATCGTTGTATTGTCCTATTGCTATCATGGTCACTATGTTGAATCATTTCCGATAAACCAGAAATGATTGTATTTACTTATGAACTGCAAAGGTAGCATTACTGAATGGGTAAATTGCTAAGTGAGCCCGGCTGTATGCAAAAATACTTTTCAATTTCGAGTGCAACATGATAAGGGATGTCTTCCTTTGAGTCTGTGGATATATAACTGTAATTGTCTAATGTATTAATACACTTGCCAATTCTCTTCGGAAGCTCTTTTCTCATAGCCTTATATGCACTATGAGTCAAACTGTTCGTTAACTCAAGAATTTTGAATTTCTTTGGTCCTGTTTTGTCGTGAATCTTTTTAACTGGTATCTGATTTTTACTTGTACTGTTTTTATTTGCAATCTGTTTTTTCATTTTGAACTTTTTGAGTTTTTTTATGAGTTATTTAAGATTGTAGATCTACACTGAAAGTCTATATAGAAAAGAATATATAGTGGTTGAAATATTGAAAAAAAATATTTTATTTATTAAGACTCAGAATATAGATTTGAGCATCTGTTCTTGTTTTTAGCAAGTTATAAGCAATTTTACTTCTTAAGCCACTGGTGCAGCAAAGCACAATTTTTTTATCTTCAGGGATCGAATGCAAATGATCATTAAGCTCATATAATGGGAAATTATATCCACCGATATTGTATTCATCAAATTCAAAATCCTCTCGTACATCAATTAAAAACAGAGAAGAATCTTTTTCTTTTAGATATTCAAATGCTTCCAGGTTTATTTCTTCATAGCCATACCTGATAGCACTTCGCCAAAACCACAAATTAGTTTGATGGTTTCATTAGCCATATAGCTGCCTATTATCCCCGGTAAGCTGCCAATTACGCCACCTTCATCACAATTTGGGACTTCATCAGCAGCCGGTGGTTCAGGAAATAACGCCCTGTAATCCACACCTCCGTTATAATTAAATACAGATACCTGACCTTCAAATTTAAAGATAGAACCAAATACCAATGGTTTGTTTAAAGCAACGCAGGTATCATTAACCAGATAACGGGTAGGGAAGTTATCAGACCCATCCACTACGAGATCATAATCCTGAATTAACGAATTGGCATTATCCAGTTCAATTTTAAAAGGGTAGGAAACGAGATTAACATGCGGATTAAGTAGCTGCAGCTTATTTACTGAGGTATCTGCTTTACTTTTTCCAATATCAGTAGTATTAAAGAGTATCTGTCTGTGTAAGTTACTTTCATCTACAGTATCATGATCAACAACACCAATTGTGCCTATGCCGGCTGCGGCAAGATAAAGCAACACCGGAGAACCCAGGCCACCGGCTCCAATAACCAATACTTTGGCAGCTTTTAGCTTTTGCTGACCCTCTATACCCAGTTCTGGTAATAGAATCTGTCTGTTATATCTCTTTAATTCTTATATCTCTTTAATTC
>NZ_JBFTIZ010000258.1:0-6938 GCF_056395165.1 Pedobacter sp. 10L46_2 | reverse complement strand
GTCTGTTATATCTCTTTAATTCAGCGCTATCCATGGTTAATTAGTTTTTTGTTAAACTGACATCCCAATCTTTCCATACCGGTTCATAACCTTGGGAACTAATCATTTGGGCTATCTCTTTTGCGTTGCGCTCATCAGAAATCTCAAATTGTTCTAACGACTGTGGCTCAACGGCATACCCACCAGGGTTAGTTTTAGAACCTGCACTTATAGATGTGATCCCTAATTTCACAATATTATTCCTAAAAACGATGGATTCACGTGTAGAAATTGATAATTCTACTTCCTCATTATATATTCTATAAGCGCAGATAAGTTGTACCAGCTCTTTGTCGTTCATCACAACTTTAGGCTCCAAGCCGCCGCTAAATGGACGTAAACGCGGAAATGAGATGCTGTATTTACTCTGCCAGTACCTTTTTTCAAGATAAGTTAAGTGCATTGCTGTAAAAAAGGAATCTGTTCGCCAATCTTCCAAACCTATAAGCACGCCTAATCCCATTTTATGAATTCCGGCCTGTCCCAATCTATCCGGCGTTTCCAATCTATACTGAAAATTGGATTTTTTCCCCTTTGGGTGATGTTTTTTATAATCATCCTGATGATAAGTTTCCTGATAAACAAGAACCGTATTTAACCCATAGGGTGTAAGTTCTTTATAATCTTCAGTATCCAATGGCTGAACTTCCATCGATATATGAGAAAAGTGAGGCTTAATAAGTTCCAATACTTTTTTAAAATATTCGGTATGCACGGTTTGGTTCGCCTCGCCGGTAACCAGCAACACGTGGTCATATCCCATGTCTTTAATTACGGCGATTTCCTGCATAATTTCCGCATAAGGGTTAACTGCTGACTCATCTGTGCCATTTGTTCCAGATATGGAGCCGCTGCGGGCGAAATAAGCGCTTTGAAGTCTTCTAATGTTCTTTGAGAAGAATTTAAGGCACGCTCCACATCAACACTAGTTTTGGCATAAATGCTTTTACTGGTCTCGTCCCAGTTGCAGGATTGGAAGAGGTTGGTGAAGTTAGTCATCTAAAAATGAGGTTAATGGGCTGCTGGCCACAGCATGTAAATTAACAGAACCAAGTTTAGCCTCAAAAGCCATTCTTCCGGCCTCTACGGCGATCTTAAAAGCTCTGGCCATCTGTTCAGGATGTTGTGAAACTGCAATGGCAGTGTTCACCAAAACCGCGTCAGCACCAATTTCCATAGCCTTTGCAGCATCAGAAGGAGCACCAATTCCGGCGTCAATAATTACAGGAACATTACTTTGGCTGATAATGATTTCTAAAAAGTCTATTGTCTTTAAGCCCTTATTACTGCCAATAGGAGAGCCCAAAGGCATTACAGCCGATGTCCCAGCATCTTCCAATCGCTTACACAAAACCGGGTCGGCATGTATGTAGGGAAGTACAATAAAGCCCAGTTTTGCCAGTTCCTCTGTGGCTATTAGTGTTTCGATTGGGTCGGGCATTAAATATTTAGGATCTGGATGAATCTCAAGCTTAATCCAGTTGGTTTCTAACGATTCTCTGGCCATTTGAGCCGCAAAAACTGCCTCTTTTGCATTGCGGACACCAGAAGTGTTAGGTAAAAGGTTAATATGAGGATGATTTAGATGTATTAAAATATCATCGTCATTATCTTTCAGATCAACTCTTTTTAAAGCCACAGTTACTAGCTCCGATTCCGAAGCAAGCAATGCTTTTTCCATTTCAGTAGCTGAACTGAACTTTCCGGTTCCCGTAAACAAACGGGATTTAAATGTTTTGTCTGCTATTTTTAACATAATAGTTAGTTATTAATGGGGTTTAAAACCTTTAGCGCACTGTACATTTGTGCAAGCTCAGCGGCAGGATCATTTGCATTGGTTAGTGCACCAGATAATGCCACACCATGAACCCCAGTTGTCATAATCAAAGAAATATCATTCAATTCTATACCTCCAATTGCAATAATAGGAGTGGTGATGCCAGCTATAGAAACCTGTTTCATAATCGCTTCATATCCTTCTAAACCAATTATAGGGCTTAAATTTTGTTTGGTATTGGTAAACCGATAAGGGCCTAATCCTATATAGTCAGCTCCCTCGGCAACCCTTTGTTTAACATGCTCAAAAGTGTTTGCCGTACCACCAATAATCATTTGCCCGCCTACAATACTTCTTGCTTCTGCAATTGGCATGTCGGTTAAACCTAAATGCAACCCATAAGCGCCAGCTTTTAGGGCAATTAACGGATGATCATTTACAATTAACCTTGCTCCATAAGCTTTGCAAAGTGCATTGGCCTTAATAGCCAGTTCGAGAATTACATTCTCAGGCTTGTTTTTAACCCTCAGTTGTATCCACTTTGCACCCGCAATAAGTGTTTTATTAATAGCATCTAAGTGACTGATGTTTTCAGTTTCCTGTGATATGTAGTGTAGTTTATCAATCATAATGAATGGTACCCAAGTAGGGTATTGTTACTGTTTAAGAATTTTTCGATATATAATTTAGCATTGCCGCAAGCTTGTTTTAAAGGATAACCAAGTGCAACATTTGCAGCAATCGCTGCCGATAAAACACAGCCAGAGCCGTGTTTTTGATGAATTTGATCAACCCCCGAGCTAAACTCATAAGTATCATCCTGCTCATATAGATAATCAGTGCCGGGTGCAGCAATGCTATGTCCTCCTTTTAATAAAACCGCGCAGTATTGTGCCCAAAGCTTAGCGGTATGGCTTACATCCATTGCCTCAGCACCTAAACTTAGCATTTCATTGTAGTTCGGAGTAATCAAGTCTATCTGTTCAAGTACAGGCGATAATATTTCCATCCCATTCGCCCAGTCGTGAAATTCATAACCGGAGCTTGCCTTTAATACCGGGTCTACAATGATCTTTAAATCAGAATCTTTAGCTCTTAGGAAACTGACCACCTCTCGCAAAACAGAGACATCTTTTATCAGTCCTATTTTACAAGCCGACACCTTAAACCGAGCCATTAAAGGCTCCAGCTGTGCAATGATTTGAAGTGAATCCAACCAGTTGTTCTTTAAAAATTCGCTATCGGTTTGCACTGTCAGTGCACTGCAGATGCCAAAGCCATAAACATGGTGTTGCTCAAAACACTTTACATCGGCCAAAACACCGGCACCTGCACTGGGGTCAAATCCCGCAATACTAATTGCATATGGTCTGTTTGCTATCATCTTTCCTGTATACGTTTAAAATTACTGATCGCTTTAGAAGGGTCATTCCAAATAAATCCAAGTACGGCCACTCCATCAAAACCCATTAAACTGAGCGCTTCGGCATTTTTATCATCAATTCCACCCAGCGCAATCAGTTTTGTGTTGTTTAAACGCTGTGGTAAAATAAAGTCCCGATTAAGCACACCAGCATACCCTGGTTTGGATATGCTGTTAAACACCGGCCCAAAAAAAGCATAGTCAAATTCTTGCAAATTATTAATATCCTCAAGCTGATGGATAGATGTACTCAATACAGTGTCATTAAAGTTAAGCATCGTTTTAGCCTCCTGTAATTGTTTCCTATGCGCCTCCTTGTAATGCAGCCTGTTAATCCCAAAGTCGCCTGCAAGCTCATGATAATCATGTAATGCAATCCTGCTATGATATGCCTCATCTATTTCAGAAATCAGCTGATTATAGTGCGCTCTTGTATATGAATCTTTTCTTAAGTGAAATATATCTAATCCACTTTCAAATAGTTGATTAATTATATTTGATTCATTGTCAACCATACAAGGATTTGCAATAACAATTACGTTCATCTACAAATAGATTTCGCTGCCTTTCTCTGTAAATTCTTTCGATTTTTCTGCCATCCCTTTTGCCAGTGCATCTTGTTCATCAACTCCCTGCTTTGCGGCATACTCCCTAACATCCTGAGTGATCTTCATCGAGCAGAAGTTAGGCCCGCACATCGAGCAGAAGTGGGCGATCTTTGCTCCGTCAGCAGGTAAAGTTTCATCATGAAATTCCTTTGACGTATCCGGATCAAGAGAAAGATTAAACTGATCTTCCCATCTAAATTCAAATCTTGCCTTACTTAAAGCGTTATCTCTGTACTGCGCACCAGGATGGCCTTTTGCTAAATCGGCAGCATGAGCGGCAATTTTATAGGTAATCACACCATCTTTAACGTCCTTCTTATTTGGTAATCCGAGATGCTCTTTTGGGGTAACATAACACAACATTGCAGTCCCAAACCAACCTATCATGGCAGCACCGATGGCTGATGTGATGTGATCATAACCCGGAGCAATATCAGTAGTTAGGGGGCCTAATGTATAGAACGGAGCTTCAGAACAATGTTCCAGTTGCTTCTCCATGTTTTCTTTAATCAGGTGCATCGGTACATGACCAGGACCTTCAATTATAGTTTGTACATCGTGCTTCCAGGCAATTTTGGTTAGTTCACCAAGCGTTTCCAATTCAGCAAACTGAGCTTCATCGTTAGCATCGGCTATACAACCGGGCCTTAAACCATCGCCTAAAGAAAAGGACACATCGTATGCCTTCATGATCTCGCAGATTTCCTCAAAATGAGTATAAAGAAAGCTTTCTTTATGATGTGCAAGGCACCATTTAGCCATAATGGATCCGCCCCTTGATACAATTCCGGTTACCCTTTTTGCCGTAAGCGGGATGTAGCGCAATAACACACCAGCATGTATAGTAAAGTAATCTACACCTTGTTCGGCCTGTTCAATTAAAGTATCCCTAAACAGCTCCCAGGTCAAATCTTCGGCTTTTCCATTAACTTTTTCTAAGGCCTGATATATTGGAACTGTTCCAATTGGAACCGGAGAATTACGAATAATCCATTCGCGTGTTTCGTGGATGTTTTTTCCGGTTGATAAGTCCATTATCGTATCTGCACCCCATCGGCATGCCCATACTGCCTTTTCAACTTCTTCTTCAATAGAAGAGGTTACGGCCGAATTACCGATGTTGGCGTTGATTTTAACCAGGAAATTACGGCCAATAATCATTGGCTCTAATTCAGGATGGTTAATGTTACAAGGAATTACCGCCCTGCCCGAAGCCACTTCCTGACGAACAAACTCTGGGGTAATGTATCCCTTTGGGGTATTTGCGCCAAAGCTATGACCTTTATGCTGATGACTCATTACAGCGTATTGTGCACCCAGTTGCTCATTTAAAAGATCTATTCTTTGGTTTTCTCTAATAGCAATGTATTCCATTTCGGCAGTAATGATGCCTTTTTTTGCGTAATGCATTTGAGAAACATTAGCGCCATTTTTTGCCTTGTAAGGTTTGTTGATATAAGCAAAACGCAACGAATCCAATTTGCTGTCGGCCAGGCGCTGCTGACCATAATCAGAAGAAATGTGATCTAACTGCTCAACATCTTGTCTGTTGGTTATCCATTTTTCTCTTAATCTAGGCAG
Source organism: Pedobacter sp. 10L46_2 (assembly GCF_056395165.1). Taxonomy (NCBI): domain Bacteria; kingdom Pseudomonadati; phylum Bacteroidota; class Sphingobacteriia; order Sphingobacteriales; family Sphingobacteriaceae; genus Pedobacter; species Pedobacter sp. 10L46_2. The sequence continues at coordinate 1,510 of NZ_JBFTIZ010000258.1, read as the reverse complement.
ACCTTCTCTTACATCAATATGTGCATTTGGATCGGTATAGGGGCCGCTGGTGTCATAAATTGTTACCGGAGGGTTTGGTTCTGTTAAACCGAAGCCATTGTGGATTTTGGTATCGCTTAAGCTGATCTCGCGCATGGCAACTTCAATATCGTGCAATTGTCCTTTTACAAAAATCTTACGTGAGGCAGGGAAGGGACTACGGCTGATCACTTCTTCGGTTGGAGTTTTTTCACTTTTCATAAATACTTTAATTTATAATGAAGGATTGATTTAATACATGATTGGGGCATTAACCACCCTGGGTGGCTTTAATTAGGATTACCTGATCGCCATGTTTTAGCTCATGTTCGGCCCAGGCAGACTTAGAAATAATGGTTTGATTGATGGCTACAGCGATACCTTTAGCCTGAACGTTAATAACAGACAGCATTTGTTCTACAGAACAAGGGTTGTTAAATTGGTGATTTTGTTGATTTACAGTTATTTCCATCTTTAGCTAATTTGGAAAAACTATAGAGATTGCCCATAACGGGACGAAAAGATAGCAATAGATTTGCTTCTACTTTTCCCTTCGGCAGTACTAACTGCATCAGGTTCAAAGGGTATATCTCAGCGCAAGGCACCCCTAAAGTTTTTTGTAAAGCTATGTTATTTTTTGGAAAAACAAATAGGAGAATCCTAAGTAAATTATCTATGCTAATTCTATCTGTATGCTTCAGTTATGGTTGAACCCTTCTTCTGCCGTGCTTCGAGGATGCATCTGAGGTATTTCAAATCATCCTCGAAGAATCCTCGAAGCAGCGTAAAGGAAGCACCAGGGAACGGGTGTGTTTAATTTTCAATATTGCACATATAGAAATAATCTGATCAACTTGCTAAATAGTTTTTTCAGCTCCAATTTGAATTGTTTACATTTGTAGCCTATTAATTACGACTAGCTGCATTTTAGGGTGATTAATTTTATTTTTTTTCATCTCAAATTAATGATTTCAAATAGTAAACATCGGTTTTTCTTAAGCCTTTTCTTTTTCATTTCAGGATTTAGCTTTGCTACCTGGGCCTCAAGAATTCCCACGATTAAAACCGCTTTTGGATTTAATGAAGCAGAATTAGGAAGTATTCTATTGGCAATGCCGGTCGGTTCTTTAATCGGGCTACCTATTTCAGGGTGGTTAGTTTCCAAATACAATAGTCGTGTACCGTTAACAGTTGGCTATGCATTAAATGCGCTTTCACTGGCGCTGATAGGAATTGCACACAATACATTTAGTCTTGTTTTTGCAATTTGTGTATTCGCTTTTACTACCAGAATATTTAATATTTCAGTAAATACGCAAACACTAACACTACAAAAGAGATTTGAGAAAAAGATAATAGGATCATTCCATGGATTTTGGAGTATAGGAGGGATAGCAGGAATTGCCTTGTCTACACTTTTACTGACCTTAAATGTTACGCTGGCAGTACACTTTTCTATAGTTGCCGTGTTGATGTAGTTGCCGTGTTGATG